>NZ_LWEZ01000931.1:0-20245 GCF_001634945.1 Alcanivorax sp. HI0044 | reverse complement strand
CCGCTACCCCATCGTGGTCACCGACCACAAGGTGGCCTGCCGGGATTTCTGGCAGCGGCATTTCGGGCTGGATGTGCTGTTCGACAGCGACTGGTTTGTGCTGCTGGGCAATGAGCAGCAGGGCAGCGTGGTGGCCTTCATGAGCCCGGATCATCCCTCGGCGCCGCCGGGGCCTGAGTGTTTCGGCGGGCAAGGTGTGTGCCTGGAGATTGAAGTGCAGGATGCCCGTCAGGCAATGGCGGATTTCCAGGCCAGTGGCGGCGAAGTGGCGTATCCGCTCAGTGACGAGCCCTTTGGTCAGCGCCGCTTCGGCCTGCGCGACCCTTCCGGTTTGTGGGTGGACGTGGTGGAGCAGATCGAGCCACAAACGGGGTATTGGGACCGTTATATGCAGACAGGGGATTGAGAGGCTCCTTGATCCAACACCTCCGTCATACCGCAATGCTGTTCACTCAGGAGAAGCAGCGCTGCGCGAACATCTTCGTCATGCGAGCATGACTTCCCACCAATCCCGAAGTTTGAGGGGGGGGGGAAGCGATGTTTACATCGCGAAGGCTTCAGGTCTGGCACAGAACCTTAAGTGAACGGTATTACCGTCATGCCGGGGTTATTCGCTGCGCTCCCCCCTTCGGGTCCAGACTCCGTCTGCTCTGCTCTGCTCTGCTCTGCGCTTGTGCTCCGGTATCTACTTCACGTTCGTGTGGTCTCTCTGAAAGGCGCTGCCAGCAGCAGGAGGTGCCGGGGCAAGCCCGGCATGACAATCTGCTCAGGTCGGATTAATCATTCCCTGCCAACAGAAATTGCTCAATCCGGAAGACGTGTTCATCCAAAGCACCCAGCTCCCGCAGGGCTTTGGCTAGGTGGAGCAGATAATCTCGGTTGCTGCCGCTGGGGCCTTCACTGCGGGCAATATGCTCGGCAATGGCCTGCTCGTCCGCCTGGCCAAGAAAGGCCGCATTGTCCTCGGTGGCAATATAGACCAGACCGTCCGCCAGATCTCCGTCGGCAAAGGTCAGTGGCGTGCGAAAGCGCAGATAGCCATTCTTCTCCCGATGGTCGAGATGCTCGAACACATCCGGCGTGATGCGGTAGGCCATGCCGGCACACACCATGCCGGGGGCTTCAATCAAGGTGACCACCCGCCCCGGTTTATCCGGGGTGCCGCGATGATCGTGGGAACCGAGCGCAGCGAAGGTAACGCACTTTAGGGCGGCCCGAAGGGTGAGCGAAGCGAATAACCTTGCCAGAAGCGCCGGACCCAGCCGCTGATCGACGCCGGTCGTCGTGCCAGGTAGGGAAAGTCGGCCTTGTAGATCAGCGAGCCATATCCAAACAGCCATACCGGATGGTTCGGGTGCAGGTCGTGGCGGCGGCGATTTTCGTCGGCGGTGTTGAGCATGGCTAACTGTCCTGCTTCTTGATCCTGGTTCGTGGTTGTTGGCGTGTGGGCGTTATACTGCCGGCTCAGTATGACAGCCAGCCGGGGAAACCATGAAAGATGTGCGCGAAGAATATCACGCTGAAGGGCTGACCCAGGTCTCCCTCCATGACGATCCACTGGAGCAGGCGCGTCTCTGGGTGGATGAAGCCATTGAGGCCGGATTGCCGTTGCCCAATGCGATGACGCTTGCCACCGTGAGCGCTGACGGCCAGCCCTCTTCCCGGGTGGTGTTGCTTAAAGGTATCGAGGGTGGCGGCTTCACCTTCTTTACCCACTACGACAGCCGCAAAGGGGAAGACATTGCGGCCAACCCCAAGGTGTCGTTCACCATGTTCTGGCAGCCTTTCGACCGCCAGATGATTGTTATCGGTGAAGCGCACAAAGTGGATCGGGAAGAATCTGACAGCTATTTTGCCTCCCGCCCCTATGCCAGCCAGGTGAGCGCGGCCATCTCGCCGCAGAGCCAGCCCGCCAGCCGGGAATGGCTGGAAGAGGAAGTGAAACGACTGGAGAAGGAATTTCCTTCGGCGCCGGTGCCGCGCCCGGCGCAGTGGGGCGGCTACCGCATCATCCCCACGGAAATCCAGTTCTGGCACGGTCGCCCGAGTCGCCTGCATGACCGGTTCCGGTATCGCAAACAGGCAGACGGAAGTTGGGTGCGGGAGCGGCTCGCGCCGTAAATATCGTGTTCCCGCAGGGGAGCGCTTGAGCCGCGAACAGCCGGAAAATGGCGAGTCACGAGAAGCGAGTTGCGAAGATCAAAAAATGTCGAGGTCTGGTTCGACTCTCGCTTCTCGTAACTCGAGACTGATTATTCGCAGCTCAAGCGCCGTTCCTGCGGGAGCTTTCTGCGGGGCTGCGTCTCCAGATCGTCGCCAACAACGATCCGGACAGGTTGTGCCAGACACTGAACAGGGCGCCGGGCAGGGCGGCCAGTGGGGTGAAGTGTTTGATCGCCAGTGCCACGCCCAACCCGGAATTCTGCATGCCCACTTCAATGGCCAGGGTGCGGGCGGTTTGCGGATCAAGCCGCAGTAATCGGGCGATGCCGTAGCCGCCCACCAGCCCCAGCGCGTTGTGCAGCATCACCGCCATAAACACCGCCATGCCCGCTTCGGCAATGTTGCCCTGGTTCAGGGCCACGATAATGCCGATCACGATGACGATGGCGGCCACGGAAACCAGTGGGAAAATGGCACGAGCTGGCGTCAGCTGGCGGTGCAGAAAGGTATTCAGGGTGCAGCCGGCCACCACTGGAATGACCACGATCTGGATCAATGACAGCAACAGGCCAGTCACCGGCACCGGGATGCGTTCACCCAGATAAAGCCAGGTCAGCAAGGGCGTGGCGACCACGGCCACCAGGGTGGAGGCAAAGGTGATCGCCACGGACAGCGCCACATTGGCGCGAGCCAGATAGGCGATCACATTGGACGCCGTGCCACCGGGGCAGGCGCCGACCAGTACCAGCCCGATCAGTAATGCCTGGGGTAGTTGCAATACGATACTGATGCCCCAGGCGATCAGGGGCATGAGGGTGTATTGCAGCACGAGGCCAAGCGCAATCACTGCGGGCCGTTTGAACACCCGCCGAAAATCCTCCCAGCTTAATGACAGCCCCATGCCGAACATGATCAGCATAAGCAGTGGCACGATGGCGGGCTTGCCGACGACTAACCACTGCGGCTGCCAGTAGGCCAGCAGGGAAAACAGCAGGGCCCAGAGTGGAAAAAGTTGTGTCAGGCGGTGGATCATGGAATGGCCCCGTGACGGAAAACCGTCAGTGTAAGCGTTTGGCAAAGAGGGCGCACAGGAGGCTCGGATGAAGCCGGTGATTCAGGAAGACGTGACGGGTTGCGGGATTGCTGCAGTGGCCGCCCTTGCGGGGGTGAACTACCGCCAGGCGAGGCAGCGAGCCGCCCGGTTGGGGATCGACCCGGAAGACCGCACGCTGTGGTCGGATACCGCTTATGTGCGGCGGTTGCTGGCGGCGTATGGGTTGCAGGCGCTACCGGGTGAGCAGCCATTTTCCAATTGGCAGGGGCTACCGGAACGGGCACTGCTGGCGATCAAGTGGCACCGGGAAAACGGCAAGCCGTTCTGGCACTGGGTGGTATTTGTCCGCGACGGTCAGGAGGCCTTTGTGCTGGATTCAAAGCGTTCGCTCAAGCATAACCTGCGCCGGGACTTTGGGCGCATGAAACCGAAGTGGTTTATTCCCGTTAATGTCTGTGGTTCAGAGCGCGTAGCTCAATAGCAGGGGTAGCAGCAGAAACGCCAGCAAGGTGGAAATCACCACCATGGCAGCGACTTCTTCCGCGCCCCGGTTGTAGGCTTTGGCGAGCAGGTAATTGAATACCGCCACCGGCATGGTGGATTCGATCAGCACCACCCCACGCAGTGGGCCGTCGATGTCCAGTGCCGTCACCAGCCCCCACCCCACCGCAAAGCCACTGGCCAGACGCAGCACCGCAAACCCGGCTCCGCTACCCAGATGGCGCACTTTCAGCTGCGACAGGGACACCCCCAGTGTAATCAGCATCAAGGGAATGGTCAGATCGCCGATCAGGCTGACGGTGTTGTAGAGCCACTCAGGCAGGCTTAGCTGGAAAGCGACCATGGCCACGGCCAGAAACACGGAGATCAGAATCGGGTGGCGGAACAGTTTCAGGGAAAACCCCTCGCCACTGACGATGGCCAGCCCCAGGGAAAAGTGCGCCACGGAGTAGAGCATCATCCACGCCAGCGACAATGCCAATCCGGCTTCGCCAAACGCGAGCATGCACAGCGGAATGCCCATGTTGCCGGTGTTGGGGAAGATCAGTGAAGGCAGAAACACCCGAAAGGGTTGGCCGGTAAAGAGCAGGATCACCGCGCTGACCACGAACGTGGTGGCCAGTACCGCTACGGCCAAACCGGCCACGTCCATGAGCGCCTGCAAGTCCAGCTCCGTCTTGCCCATGGTGGCGACAATCAGGCAGGGAGTGGTGACCAGGGTGACCAGGGAGGTGACCATCCGGGTATCAAAGGGCTTGCCGGCCCGCGCCCAGAAAAAACCCACGCCGGCGCATAACAATACCGGAGCAATAATGGCCCACACAGTGGTAAGCATGTCGGTATATCCGTGAATGAATCAGCCACGCAGTCTGGTAGCTGCTGGCCGGTATGTCCATTGTTGGCCGCGAGATTACGGGTTGGGCGTATTGCAACATGCGTTGGCTAATGCCGCGACGGGCACGACGATTATTCCGGTTGCTCATCTTTCTGTTTCCAAGCTGGTATGCAGAGCGTCGGCCAATGGGCTATCCGCGATGGATAACTGTTTAAGGTTTTGTTTTTACAATAATTAATAGGCGCGATATTGAGTGTGCCTGCACCCCGGGCGGAAACTGGGTGCGCTAGCCTGATGCGTCTGCGCTGTATTCGTGCAGGGTTGGCTCAACTTGCTCGAGGGTCTGGCCTGGAGCAGATCGAGCGATTGATCAAGGATGCCGATCACTGAGACAGCAAGGTTCTATTTCCAGCGGTTTGTTGGCTTTGGCATCGTAATTGAATGGATTCCAGTGAGTGGTTCGATGTGGAGGAAAGGCAATGGATCAGCGTGCGTTGGTGGTAGAAGGCGGTGCCATGCGCGGCATTTTCGCCGCCGGTGTGCTGGATGCGTTTCTGGAAAACCAGCACCATGATTTTGATTTTGCGGTGGGCGTGTCTGCCGGTTCGACCAACCTGATTGGTTATCTGGCGGGAGACCACGGCAGAAGCCGGCGGATCATCACCGACCATGCCTGCCGTCCGGACTTTATCAACTGGCAGCGTTTTATGGCCGGCGGGCACCTGTGCGATGTGCACTGGTTGTGGCATCAATCGCGCCTGGAGGTGCCGTTAAGCCTGGAGCAGCACTGGCAGGGAAAGGTGCCGCTGTGGGTGGTGACCACGTCGGTGGAGGATGGTGCGCCCCGTTATTTCCAGACCCGGCCCGAGAATCTGGATGAAGTGATGACCGCGTCCTGTTCCATTCCTTTCGCTTACCGGGATTTTCCCACCGTGGATGGGCAGCCGATGACAGATGGTGGGCTGGCGGATTCCATTCCTGTGCGCTGGGCCTACGAGCAGGGGGCGCGGGATATTACCGTGGTGTTGTCCCGCCATCAGGGCTACCGCAAGCGTTCCAGTGCCCTGACACCGCTACTCAAGCCCTGGGTGCGTGACATGCCGGCACTGTATGCGGCCATGGTGAAGCGAACGGATGCCTATAATCAGGCGCTGGATTTTATCGATAATCCCCCTGCAGACTGCAATCTCACCGTGATTGCCCCGCAGCCGGATTTCCCGGTGAATCGCTTGACCACCCATGCCGGGAAACTGGAGCGGGGGTATCAGCAAGGTCACTGGGCGGGGTTGCAATCGTTGGGGACGGAGATAAAAGCAGCTTCGAGCTACTAGCTGCGAGCTTTGAGGCTCAGCTCTCTTTTTCTTCGCAGTGCCAGACCCAGGCATCCAGCTCGATATGCTCAATACCGCGGAAGTGGCTCTCCATCATGAATTCACGGCGATCGCTGAGCATGCCGCGGTTGCCGCCGGCTTTCTTGATGGCCTTGGCGAGCTTCTTGTTCACGTTGTTATTGATGAACGCGTCGCTGAACAACATGCCCTGCATTTTGCTCCCCGACGACACCGAGACTTCCCCTTTTTCTTCGCACCCCTGAGGGGCTTCGCGGAGCAGTAATATGTTATCCCCCTGTGCCGCGAGGGAGGTGCCGAGTAGCAGAATCATCAGACAAAAGCGCATGGGGTTTCCTGTTGTTGTTATTGCTTGCAGGCCTGTCGGGCCTTGGCCACGTTTTCCCGCAAGTGGACGGGATTGATGGTGCCGGCAATGATACTGCTGACGCCAGCGGTGCCAAGGATCTGGTTCAGACTTTCCTGCACCGGGTCTGCAAGGGTGTCATTGAGGTGACCGCTGGCAAAGGCTTTCTTGATCAGGATGCCTTTCTGGTGAGCGGCGGCGTGTTCGATCACCTGTACTTCATCGTGGTGCTGAAGGTTGTAGGTGACCATGGCCATGTCGGCGCGGTCCAGGCAGGCAATGCCGCCAGCCACGGTCTTGGTAGACATGCCAGTGGTGCGCACCAGGCCTTCCTTCTTCAGGTCGTTCAGGGCATCCAGGGTGCCCTGTTTGATGATCCCCATGTCATCGCCATCGGAGTGAATCAGTACGCAATCCAGGTAATCGGTGTTGAGTCGTTTCAGGCTGCGCTGCACGGAGCGGCGAACGTGTTCCGGGGAGAAATCGAAATGGCTTTCACCACTGTCGTTATCAAACTCTTCGCCCACCTTGGTGACGATCACCCAATCCTGGCGCTGACTTATCAGCTGGCCGAGACGAGCTTCGCTGTGGCCGTAGGCCGGAGCGGTGTCGATCAGGTTGATGCCCAAGTCCCGGGCCTGGGCCAGCAGCTCGGTTACCGCGTGATCATCAGGGATGGTGAAACCATTGGGGTATTTCACCCCCTTGTCGCGGCCGATTTTCACCGTGCCCAGGCCGAGTGCGCTGACGGTTAATCCTGTGTTGCCCAAGGGGCGCATAAAAGACATGACGGTCCTCTGTATTGACGGTAGGAGGGGGCGGGTTGCGGGGTAAAAGCAGTTGAAAGTTCAAAGCTTAAAGTTGAAAAGCGCGGGATAGACCGGGTGCCGGTTTTAATGTTGTCGCCGCGCCCCATGGCTGGTGGTCGCGGAGCGCCAGTGTTAAAAACCGGAACAGCCCTGCCTCGCGTTTAAACTTTGAACTTTCAACTCAGCCTCACACGTCTCCAGTAACCCCCTCGGGCAATGTTAAAAACAGGTATGCCAGTACGGCACGCCCATGGGCGCCTGTTTTAGTTCTGCCGGTACCGTTAACGGTTCGCCCGGCTGCAGGCCGCTTTCTTCAATCAGTGCCATGACCCGGTCGCCCAGATCCGGGGCCAGGGTGAGTTTGGTGGGCCAGGCGATGATCAGGTTTTGGTCCCGGCGGGCGTAGGCGTTATCCGGTTTTACCAGTGCCTGCTGTCTGGGTTCGGCGCGGGTTACATCCAGGGTGGCGAATTCGGCGTTGCTGAAATCCAGCCAGGGGAACAGATGCTTGAGTTCGTCCCGGCCGGCAGTCAGTTGTTCCTGTTCGCTGCGCTCCACGCCCCGTTCCGCCAGATCGCCGCCCAGGTACCACACCACCTTGCCGTCGGGGCAGTCGTGGGTGGTAACGGTGAGCACGGGCTTGTTGCTGGTGCCGACACAGTGGGCGTAAAGGCGATGACCCAGATCATGTTTGACCAGCACCATTTTCAGGGGGCGCAGCTGGCTGTGTTCCTGCTCCAGCAGGTGGGCCTGATGGGCGCCGTCGAGCAGGGCCGGGTTGCCGTTGCCGGCGGCGAGCAGGGTCAGGCGCGGTTCAATGCGTTGACCATTAACCGTGACGGCGCGCAGGCCGTTTTCATCCCATTCCAGCGTGTCCCGTTCGTTGTCGAGCGCCAGCAGCCGGTCGCGGACCGGGGCGCTAAGTGTCTCGATCAGCGATTCGGTGTTGATGACCAGGTCGTCCAGTTTGTAGACGTTGCCCTTGAAAGCCTTGTTGGCCAGCGCGCTGGGGAAATGATCGCGCTTGAGCTTTTCAATGCGGCCACGCAGCATCTTGCTGGCGAAAAAATTGGTCATCCGTGAGGCCACGGAGCCGCTGGACCACATGTGTTGGGTGTCACTCAGTACTTGCAGCTGGCGCAGGTCCACCGGGTCGTCGCCGGCCATGGCCGCACGCCAACGGTCCGGCATGGCGGCAATGGATTCCGATTCACTGGACAGATTGCCGCCCAGGGCATACTTGAGGCCACCGTGAATAATGCCCTGGCTGGCCAGGGTCTGGTCGCCGCCGAGGGTGGCGGACTCCAGCAGCAGGCATTGGTAGCCGGCCGCGTTGAGTCGGTTGATCAACCACAGGCCGGCAATACCGCCGCCGAAGATCAGGATGTCGGGTTTCAGAGGGGAGTTGCTCATGGCTCACCATCGGAGAAAGTTGCCGCTATGCTAGCATAGACAGGTCGGGCGTCAGACGTCCGACGTCCGACGTCCGACACAAGAAGCCCTATGCGTATTTTTTATTCCGCCCTCTGGTATCTGCTGCTTCCCTTTCTGTTCCTGCGGCTGTGGCTGCGCGGGCGGCAGGCGCCGGCCTATCGTCAGCGCTGGAAGGAGCGCATGGCCTGGGGATACCGGCCCGGTACCCTGAAAAACAGTCTCTGGGTTCATGCGGTGTCGGTGGGGGAAACCCTGGCGGCGGTGCCGATGATCGAGCGGTTGCTGGCGGATTACCCGGATACGCCGCTGCTGGTGACTACCACCACGCCCACCGGCTCGGAGCGGGTCAAGGCCCTGTTCGGTGACCGGGTGACCCATGTGTATTGCCCCTGGGAATTGCCCACGGCACTGAACCGTTTCCTGCGGGCTTTCGATCCGAAAACGGTGATCGTGCTGGAGACCGAGTTGTGGCCCAACCTGTGTGCGGCGGTGAAGCGTCACGGAGCCAAACTGATGCTGATGAACGGGCGGCTGTCGGAGAAAAGCTACCGGGGCTACCGCAAGTTTCCCCGTCTGGTGCGGCCCATGATGGCGCGCTTCGATGCCCTGGCGGTGCAGACCCCGGTGGAGGCGAAACGCTATGTGGCTCTGGGTGCCTGGCCGGAACGGGTCCATGCCATCGGCAGCGTGAAATTCGACATGAGTTTGGATGATGCTGTGCGTCAGGCGGCAGGGGATTTACGTGCCGCTATTGGCGAGCGTCCGGTGTGGATCGCCGCCAGTACCCATCCCGGTGAAGACGAGCCGGTGCTGGCAGCGCACAAGGCTCTACTGGAAACGGCACCGCAGACCCTGCTGATGCTGGTGCCCCGGCATCCGGAGCGTTTCGACAGCGTGGCCCAGCTGGTCCGCCAGCAGGGACTTGGCCTGGCCCGGCGCAGCAAGCAGGACACCATCGCCGCCGACACCCAGGTTTACCTGGCCGATACCATGGGCGAGTTGTTGATGTTGTTCGGGGTGGCCGACGTGGCCTTTGTGGGCGGTTCCCTGGTGCCGGTGGGCGGGCACAATCTGCTGGAACCGGCCGGCTGGGGAAAGCCGGTGCTCACTGGCCCCCACCTGCACAACTTTACCGCCATCTCCAATCTGCTGGATGACGCCGGTGCCCTGACCCTGGTGGACAATGCGGATGCCCTGGCCATTGCCCTGCAGGCGCTGTTCCGTTATCCGGATCAACGCCAGCGTCAGGGGCAGGCGGCAGCAGCGGTGGTGGAAGCCAATCGTGGGGCGCTGGAGAAGGGGCTTAAACTGATTAGTGAACAGTAAAAGCAGGGGCTGTTGTAGGAGCCATGCTCGCATGGCGAACCTCACGAAACGAAGCACAAGCACCACAGGGCGAGAAGGCGTATCCGATTCCTCAGGTGAGATTCCGGAGGATCCTGCAACGCCTTTTCCTCGCTAGGGCTCGGTTCGCCATGCAAGCATGGCTCCTACATTGCCTTTCAATAACGTGTATCCGGCACCAGCGCGTCGCTGCGGCCTTCCAGGTCCGGCTGGTAGATGTTCAGAGTTTCCGTGTCCGACAACCACTGGTTGATGGCCGCCAGGTCGCCCTGCTGCAGGTCGCCGGTGGTGGATTTCAGGGTCAGGGAGTTGATGATGTAGTCGTAACGGGCGTTGGCATAGTCGCGCTCGGCGGCGTACAGCGCCTGTTGGGCGTTGAGCACGTCGACCACGTTACGGGTGCCCACTTCGTAGCCGGACTGGGTGGCTTCCAGGGCGGAACGGGTGGAGCGGATCGCCTGGCGGCGGGCTTCCACGCGCAGGGCGTCGGCTTCCACGGTGCGGTAGAACGTGCGCGCCTGCTGGCTGATGTCGCGAATCGTCTGCTGGTACCGCTGGCCGGCGGCGTCGGCGAGCAGGGCCGCCTGCTTGCGCTGGCTGTTGAGGCCGCCACCGCGGAACAGCGGCACGGTTACTTCAATGCCGATAGTCTTTGAATTAGTGTCCGGTTGCGTCGAGTAGAATTGCGTGAGTTGATTGCCGGGATCGCCTCCCGAGACGCTTGGATCGGTATTGTGGTTGTGCTGATACTCAGCGAACAATTGAACCTTTGGAAGCATGGCCCCCAGTTGTCGGTCGGCCGTAAAACCCGCTGCTTTGGCGCTGTAGCGGGCGGCGAGAATCTGCGGATTCTGGTACGCGGCCTTATCGATCCAGGCATTCATTTTTGACGGTTGCGGCCCCTCCATCGGCAGATTGTCGCGCAACTCCGCCAGCGTCTCCCATTTACGACCAGTGAGTGTTTCTAACTGGTCGCGGGCGATATCGAATTCCTGCTCGGCGACGATCAGGTTCACCCGGGCCAGGTCGTAGGCGGCGCGCGCTTCTTCCACATCGGTGCTGGCCACCAGGCCCACGTCGAAACGTTCCTGGGATTGTTCCAGCTGCCGGCTGATCGCCTTCTCCTCGGCCTGGGCGGACACCAGGGTGTCCCAGGCGCGCAGCACGCCGAAGTAGCCCTGCGCCACGCGCAGCACGAAATCCTGGCGGGACTGGTAGAACTCGGCCTGGGCTACGGAGGTCAGCGACTTGGCTTCCTTGTAGCCGTAGAAGGCATCCAGGCGGAACAGCGGTTGCGTTAGCGTCACCGAGGTGGAACGAGATCTACCGTCTATCTCCAGGTCACCCGTCGATTCGTAGGTTTGGTTGATTTCCGAATGGCGGTGGCTGGCATCGATGGTCGGCAGCAGCGCGGCCCGCCCCTGTACCAGCGTTTCCTGATCCGCTTCCCAGGTCTGGCGGGCGGCGCGCCAGGTGCCGTCGTAGCTCCAGGCTGCGTTGGCGACTTCAGTAAGGTCAGCGGCCTGAACGGCACTGGCCAGTGAGGTAAGAAGAAGAACTAGGGGCGTTGCCGGGCTACGCTTCATTCTGGTGCACTCTTTTTGTGTGTCTGGTTAATCATTATGGTACTGGCAAGTACAGAAAATTAACACCGCCTGTTTGGGCCAGTTCCGCGGTTGTTCGGCTGTTGGGCGCTGGCGTATAGTGTCCGCCATTCCTGAATTTCTCTTATTTGCTTCTGGAGGCCGACGTGCCAGACGATCAGCGCCCCATCGCCAACGCCATTGACGAATCCTGCCAGCCTATCGCGGGTTCACGAAAGATCTATGTCACGGGATCGCGCCCGGACATTCGTGTCCCCATGCGAGAAATCCAACAGCATCCGACCCCATTGGCGGACGGAAAGTTCGAGGATAACCCACCGCTGTCGGTTTATGATACCTCTGGTCCCTATACCGACCCGGATACTCAAATCGACATCCGTAAAGGGCTGAATCCTATTCGGGCTGCCTGGATTGATGAGCGGGATGATACCGAGCAGCTGGCCGGGTTGACCAGCGAGTATGGCCGCAAGCGGGCCAACGACGTGGCCAAGGCCGGCCTGCGTTTTGAGCACACGCGCATTCCTCGCCGCGCCCGCGCCGGCAAGAATGTCAGCCAGATGCACTACGCGCGCCAGGGCATCATCACTCCCGAGATGGAATATATCGCCATCCGCGAAAATCAGCGGCTGCGTGAGCATCGCGAAGCGGGCCTGCCGGTGAACCAGCATCCGGGGCAGAGCTTCGGCGCGGCGATTCCGGCGGAAATTACCCCGGAGTTCGTCCGTGATGAAGTGGCTCGGGGCCGGGCGGTGATCCCCGTCAACATCAACCACCCGGAAATCGAGCCGATGATCATCGGCCGCAACTTCCTCACCAAGATCAACGCCAACATCGGCAACTCGGCGGTGACCTCTTCCATTGAGGAAGAAGTCTCCAAGATGACCTGGGCCACCCGCTGGGGCGGTGACACGGTGATGGACCTGTCCACCGGTGACAATATTCACGAAACCCGCGAGTGGATTCTGCGTAACTCGCCGGTGCCCATCGGCACCGTGCCCATCTACCAGGCGCTGGAAAAGGTCAACGGCGTGGCCGAAGACCTGACCTGGGAAATCTTCCGCGACACCCTGATCGAGCAGGCCGAGCAGGGGGTGAGTTACTTCACCATCCACGCCGGCGTGCTGCTGCGCTATGTGCCGATGACCGCCAACCGGGTTACCGGCATTGTGTCCCGCGGTGGTTCGATCATGGCCAAGTGGTGCCTGGCGCACCATGAGGAAAGCTTCCTCTATACCCATTTCGAAGAGATCTGCGAGATCATGAAGGCCTACGACGTGACCTTCAGTCTCGGCGATGGCCTGCGCCCCGGTTCCCTGGCCGATGCCAACGATGAAGCCCAGTTCAGTGAGCTGCGCACCCTGGGCGAGTTGACCAAGATCGCCTGGAAGCATGACGTGCAGGTGATGATCGAAGGCCCCGGCCATGTGCCCATGCACATGATCAAGGCCAACATGGATGAGCAGCTGGAGCACTGTGGGGAAGCGCCGTTCTACACCCTGGGCCCGCTGACCATCGATATCTCCCCCGGCTACGATCACATTTCCAGCGCCATCGGTGCGGCCATGATCGGCTGGTATGGCACCGCCATGCTTTGCTATGTGACGCCCAAGGAGCACCTGGGGCTGCCCAATCGCGAAGACGTGAAGGAAGGCATCATCGCCTACAAGATTGCTGCCCACGCGGCGGATCTGGCGAAGGGCCATCCCGGCGCGCAGCTGCGTGATAATGCCCTGTCCAAGGCACGTTTCGAATTCCGCTGGGAAGATCAGTTCAATCTGGGACTGGACCCGGACCGGGCCCGTGAATACCACGACGAGACCCTGCCCAAGCAGGCCCACAAGGTGGCGCATTTCTGTTCCATGTGCGGGCCGAAATTCTGCTCCATGAAGATCAGCCAGGAAGTCCGCGAGATCTACGGTGACGGCACCGCCCAGGTGGCCCAGGCCGAAGCGGGCATGGAAGAAAAATCCAAGGAGTTCCGCGAACAGGGCTCTGCGCTTTATCACGAGGCCCATGAGTAATCATTCACTGACACCGCCATTTGGCCCGCAGGACGTGGAAGTGCTGGAACGGGAGACCCCGTTCCAGGGCTTCTTCCGGGTGGATACCCTGACCCTGCGTCACAAGCACTATAACGGTGGCTGGGGCGAGCCCGTCCGCCGGGAGCTGTTTGTACGGCCACCGGCGGCCGCCGTGCTGCCCTATGATCCGGTGCGGGGCGAGATTCTGCTGGTGGAGCAGTTTCGGGTCGGCGCGCTGGAATGGCGGGATACGCCCTGGTGCCTGGAATTGATTGCCGGCATCGCCGACAAGGACGGAGAAAGTGCCGCCGACCTGATTCGCCGTGAGGCGGTGGAAGAGGCCGGGCTGACCCTGGGCACCATGGAACCGATCGCGGCCTACATGCCCAGCCCCGGTGGCACCAATGAGCGCCTGCAGGTGTTCGTGGGCCATGCCGATCTGGCCGGCGCTGGCGGCATTTTCGGCTGTCCGGACGAGGGCGAAGACATTCGTGCGGTCACCGTGAGTGCCGATGACATTCCTGGGCTGCTGGAAAGCGGTCAGGTGGATAACGCCGCGTCGCTGATTGCCCTGCAATGGTTGCTGTTGAACCGCGCCCGCCTGGATGCGGCCTGGGGCGGGCAGTGAGCCGCCGCGAGCGTTACCGGCTGGATTTTCGTGCGCTGATGACCCAGTGCGAGGAAAACTATGCGCGCCTGTTGCCCTTAATGAAGGCGTTGGGTGAGCGAGACAGCATGGCGGTGGAAGTGGGACATGACCAGCATCCCCATACCCTGCAGATGCGTGTGCTGGAGCGTTCTCCCTACACCACCACGGTGCGTCTGGAAGATCAGGAATTGCTGGAAGCCTTGCCAGCGTCTCGGCTCACCGTGCGCATGTACCACGATGCGCGGCTGGCGGAAGTCACCGAAGCGCGTCCTTTCCGGCGGGTTAACGCCCGCTACGCCTACCCTAATCGCAACATGCATCAGCGCGACGAGAAGGTGCAGTGGAACCGGTTTCTGGCAGAGTGGCTGCGCCACCTCCATGACCACGGCCGCGACAGTGGCCAGGCCTGGCGCCAACAGGTCACTGGCAGTTGAGCAGATGGCGCTGTGAGTGCGTGGGTGCCTGCCACTCCCCGGATACAGAAGCAACCCGCTCTGCGGTTTCTTCGTAGAGAAATGGTAACCAATTCCAGCTCTTGGATCTGTTTCCTAGAAAAGTGCCATCATCTTGGTTATAAGTGACGTTGAGGGCGGCCTTGCGGTACTGGGGAGTACAAGGAAGGGCCGTCAACGAGATATGGGACCATAATAACGGTTACGGGAGCGGGGATCTTGACGCAGCAGTTGCAGCCCCTTCGAGTCGTGCAGTTGTCAGACTGTCATTTGTTTGCCGATCCACAAGGCAAGCTGCTGGGTTTGAATACCCAGTTCAGTCTGGACAAGGTGCTGGAGCTGATTCGCAAGGAACAACCCAATCCGGATTTGATTCTGGCCACCGGGGACCTGTCCCAGGATGCCTCCTACGAATCCTACGAGCGCCTGGATCGCGCTCTGTCCGGTTTCGATGTGCCGGTTTACTGGCTTGAAGGCAATCACGACAAGCCTGCGCCCATGTTGCAGGCGCTGGCAGCCCACCGCGAAAAAATGAGTCCGTGCGTGCTGAATGTGGGCAACTGGACCATTGTCATGCTGGACTCCACCATTCCCGGCGAAGTGCCCGGCGAGCTATTCGACGAAGACCTGAAATTTCTCGACACCGCCTTGCGGGATGCCATCGGTGAGCACCTGATGGTATGTCTGCACCATCACCCGGTCCCGATGGAGTGCACCTGGCTGGACACCCAGGTGGTGGGCAGTGCCGACCAGTTTTTCCAGGTCATCGACCGCCATGAGCGGATGCGCGCCATTATCTGGGGGCATGTGCACCAGGAGTATGACGCGCACCGCAACGGGGTGCGGATGATGGCGGTACCCAGCACCTGTGTGCAGTTCAAGCCCAAGAGCGAAGACTTTGCCGTGGACGATGCCAATCCCGGCTACCGTTGGCTGGATTTGCACCCGGATGGCCAGATCGACACAGGGGTGAGCCGGGTGGAAGGCATCACCTTCGAGGTGGATTTCACGGTCAAAGGTTATTGAGTGTCGAGTTGAAAGTTTAAAGTTGAAACGCGAAGACAGGTAGCCGTGACATTGGCAGGCCCTTTCTCCGCGTTGCCAGAGGGGCAGAATCGCGGGCACGGTCGAGCGATTGCACGCGCTTTTCAACTTTAAACTTTCAACTTGCAACTCCTCCCCATCGCGTCAAACTCCTGAACAGCGTAGTAACGAGGAGTGATCATGACTGCCCCGCAAATGTCCCTGATGTATATCCACGGCTTCAACAGCTCGCCTGCGTCCCACAAGGCGGGGTTGCTGCGCTCGGTGTTCGAGCAGGCCGGTTGCCCGGAGCGGCTGATCGTGCCGGCGTTGCCGCCGTCGCCCCGGCTGGCCATGGCGGAGCTGGATGCGGCCATTGCCGGCGCCGGGCCGGTGGCGCTGCTGGGCTCGTCGCTGGGCGGTTTTTATGCCACCTGGCTGGCGGAACACCACGATCTGAAGGCCGCAATCGTAAATCCTGCGGTCAGACCGTGGCGACTACTGGACAAATACACAGGTATCCAGCATAACTACCATACCGGCGAGGCCTACCAGTTCGATCCGGTCTGGCTGGAGCAGTTACGGCACTACGAAGTGGCAGAGATCACCCAGCCGGAAAACCTGCTGTTGCTGACCCAAACCGGTGACGAAACCCTTAACTGGGAAGACGGCTGGGACTATTACGGTGACTGTCACCGCTATTGTGGCTTGGGTGGCAGCCACGGCTTTGATAACTTTGACGCCTTCATACCGCTGATGCTGCGGTTTTGTGGGATTGAAATACACGCCTGATGCCCGAGGCCAGATGCCGGCCGTGTGATACATCATGCGCCCGGCATCTGGCGTCCTGCGTCTGGTGCTTCTGGAAAATCTATGGCCAATAACTATACGTCCGAAAATATTGAAGTGTTGTCGGGCCTGGACCCGGTGCGTAAGCGCCCGGGCATGTACACCGATACCTCCCGCCCCAACCATCTTGCCCAGGAAGTCAT
Source organism: Alcanivorax sp. HI0044 (assembly GCF_001634945.1). Lineage (NCBI taxonomy): Bacteria > Pseudomonadati > Pseudomonadota > Gammaproteobacteria > Oceanospirillales > Alcanivoracaceae > Alcanivorax > Alcanivorax sp. HI0044. The sequence continues at coordinate 3,669 of NZ_LWEZ01000931.1, read as the reverse complement.
CGATAACTCGGTGGATGAAGCACTGGCCGGCCATGCCAAGTCGATCAAGGTCACCCTGCTCAAGGATGGCGGCGTGGAAGTGGAAGACGATGGCCGCGGCATGCCTGTGGACATGCATCCGGTACAGAAAAAACCGGGTGTGGAAGTGATCCTGTCTACCCTGCACTCCGGGGGCAAGTTCTCCAATAACAACTACCAGTTCAGTGGTGGCCTGCACGGCGTTGGCGTGTCGGTGGTGAACGCTCTGTCCACCAAACTGGAGATTCTGGTCAAGCGCGATGGTCAGCTGCACCGCATGGAATTCGGTGATGGCGAAAAGCGCAGCGATCTGGAAGTGATCGATACGGTTGGCAAGCGCAACACCGGCACCACCTTGCGCTTCTGGCCCGACGCCAAGTATTTCGATTCGCCGAAAATGTCGGTGACTCGCCTCAAGCACCTGTTGCGGGCCAAGGCGGTACTTTGCCCGGGCCTGCTGGTGACGCTGGATAACCAGCTCACCGGCGAGAGCGACGCCTGGCAATTCGATGATGGCCTGATCGAATACCTGCTGGAATCCAGCCGCGGCTGGGAGCGCGTACCGCAGGAGCCGTTCAACGGTGCCATGAGTGCGGAAACCGAGGCGGTGGATTGGGCGGTGACCTGGCTCCCGGAAGGCGGCGAGCTGATTCAGGAAGCCTATGTGAACCTGATCCCCACGGCCCAGGGCGGCACCCATGTGAATGGCCTGCGTTCCGGCTTGTTGGATGCCATGCGCGAGTTCTGTGAGTTTCGTAATCTGCTGCCCCGTGGGGTCAAGCTGACCCCGGAAGATATCTGGGACCGGGCAGCCTTCGTGCTCAGCGTGAAAATGCAGGATCCACAATTTGCCGGGCAGACCAAGGAACGGTTGAGTTCCCGCCAGACCGCAGCTTTTGTGTCTGGTGTAGTGAAGGATGCGTTCTCCCTGTGGCTGAACCAGCACACCGATGAAGCCGAAAAACTGGCGGACCTGTGCATCAATAACGCCCAGAAGCGTTTGCGCGCAGCCAAGAAAGTCACCCGGAAAAAAGTCACCAGCGGCCCGGCCTTGCCCGGCAAGCTGGCGGACTGCACCAGCGATGATCCGTCCCAGAGTGAAATTTTTCTGGTGGAAGGGGATTCGGCGGGTGGCAGCGCCAAGCAGGCCCGCGATCGGGTGTATCAGGCGATCATGCCCCTGCGCGGCAAGATCATGAATACCTGGGAAGTGGATTCCAGCGAGGTGCTGGGTAGCCAGGAAATTCACGATATTGCTGTGGCCCTGGGCATCGAGCCCGGCAGCGATGATCTTGGCGGCCTGCGTTATGGCAAGGTCTGCATTCTTGCCGATGCGGACTCAGATGGTCTGCATATCGCCACGTTGATCTGTGCCTTGTTTCTGCGCCACTTCCCTGCACTGGTCAAAAGCGGCCATGTGTTCGTGGCCATGCCGCCGCTGTATCGCATCGATGTGGGCAAGGAAGTGTATTACGCCCTGGACAAGGAAGAGCGTGATGGCGTGCTCGACCGCATCAAGGCGGAGAAAAAACGCGGCAAGGTGAACGTGACCCGTTTCAAGGGGTTGGGTGAGATGAATCCGCTGCAATTGCGCGAAACCACCATGGCCCGCGATACCCGCCGCCTGGTGCGTTTGGATGTTTCCACCGATGACGGCACTCACCAGCTGATGGATATGCTGCTCAGCAAAAAGCGCGCATCCGACCGCAAGGGCTGGCTGGAAGAAAAAGGGAATCTGGCGGAAGTATAAGGGTGCCGGACGCCGGATGCCGGATGCCCGACGAAAACTAACAAGACAAGACGACGCCTGAAAAGTCTCAGCCACGAGCTTGCCGTTTGTTCGGCAATAAGCATTTGGCTTCAGGCATCAGGCGTCCAGCATACGAGCTAGCGAGTACCTATGGCTGACGAATTTGAAAGTTTTCCGTTAAAGGAATACACCGAAAAAGCGTACCTGGATTATTCCATGTACGTGATTCTGGACAGGGCGTTACCCAATATTGGTGACGGGCTGAAGCCAGTGCAGCGGCGTATCGTGTACGCCATGAGCGAGCTGGGCCTGAAGGCCTCATCCAAGTACAAGAAGTCCGCCCGTACGGTGGGTGATGTGCTGGGTAAGTATCACCCCCATGGTGACTCCGCCTGCTACGAAGCCATGGTGTTGATGGCGCAGCCGTTCAGTTACCGCTATCCGTTGGTGGATGGCCAGGGCAACTGGGGTAGCGCGGACGATCCGAAATCGTTTGCCGCCATGCGTTATACGGAATCCAAGTTGGCGCCGTATGCGGAAGTGCTGTTGTCCGAGCTGGGGCAGGGAACGGTGGAATGGTTGCCGAATTTCGATGGCACCATGGAGGAACCCAAGCTGCTGCCGGCCCGGCTGCCCAATGTGTTGCTCAATGGCACCACTGGCATCGCCGTGGGCATGAGCACGGATATTCCGCCGCATAACCTGCGTGAAGTGGCCAATGCCTGCATTCATCTGCTGAAAGATCCCGGTGCCTCGCTGGATGATTTAATGCAGTACATCAAGGGCCCGGACTTCCCCACCGAAGCGGAAGTGATCACCCCGATCAACGACATCATTCGCATGTATGCCGAGGGCAAAGGCTCTCTGAAGCAGCGTGCGGTATACGAACGTGAAGATGGCGATATTGTAGTGACCGCGCTGCCGTATCAGGTATCCGGGGCCAAGGTGCTGGAACAGATCGCCGATCAGATGAACAAGAAAAAGCTGCCCATGGTCAGCGATCTGCGCGATGAATCCGACCATGAAAACCCGACCCGCCTGGTGATTACGCCGCGCTCCAACCGGGTGGATGTGGAACAGTTGATGAGTCACCTGTTTGCCAGCACCGACCTGGAGAAAAACTACCGGGTTAACCTGAACATGATCGGCATTGATGGCCGGCCCCAGGTGAAAAGCCTGGACATGATTCTGAACGAGTGGTTGCAGTTCCGCATGGTCACGGTACGCCGTCGTCTGCAATTCCGTCTCGACAAGGTGCTGGAACGCCTGCACATCCTGGAAGGCCTGTTGGCGGCGTTCCTGAATATTGATGAAGTGATTCATATCATCCGTACTGAAGATGCCCCCAAGCCGGTATTGATGGAACGGTTTGGCATCAGCGACCGTCAGGCGGAAGCGATTCTGGAATTGAAGTTGCGCCATCTGGCGAAACTGGAAGAAATGAAGATTCGCGGTGAGCAGGATGAGCTCAACGAAGAACGCGAATACCTGGAAACCACCCTGGGTTCCATGGCGAAAATGAAGAAGCTGGTAGCCAAAGAGCTGAAGGAAGACGCCGAGAAATACGGTGATGATCGCCGCTCGCCGCTGGTGGAGCGCGATGATGCCAAGGCCCTGGATGAGACCGACCTGCTCAGCGCCGACCCGGTGACCGTGGTGCTGTCGGAAAAAGGCTGGGTGCGTGCCGCCAAGGGCCACGAAGTGGATGTGGAAGGGCTCAGTTACAAGGCAGGCGACAAGTACAGGGCCAGCGCCAAAGGTAAATCCAACCAGCCGGTCTGCTTTATCGACAGCACCGGGCGGACCTATTCGTTGCCGGCGCACACCTTGCCCAGTGCGCGGGGGCAGGGTGAGCCCCTGTCTGGCCGGGTGAATCCGCCTTCCGGCGCCAGCTTTATGGC
>NZ_LWEZ01000930.1:0-607 GCF_001634945.1 Alcanivorax sp. HI0044 | reverse complement strand
CACTTCCGACCCAAATCTGTATCGACCTTATCGTGATGAATAAAGAGACATTTAAACTTCCCTTTTTCGGAAAATCCCAGCCCCGACTCGGTATCAAATTCAATATCTTCAAGACGAATACCGGTAAAACGAGAAAACTCTTTATCAAACCAAGCATCACAAGCGTAATGAGGGAAATATTCAGAAAAAATCTCCTGAAGAATACCCACCCCCTCTCCTTTCGCATATCCTGGATTCTTGGAAAAATAACTCACATACCAAAAAGGAAGATCCTGGAAAAACATTGACACATTTCTCTCTTCTGGCCTTCTCAATGGAACAATCATTAAAATCTCAGAGCTTCTTTTTATAAAAAAACGCCTTATGAAACGATCGATGAAAAAAAGCACTTTGTAAGCAAGCGTATAGCGATACTTAAAGCCGGGGGGACACATGACATTCCCATAGAGATCATGCATATTGACCCCTGACTTAAGCGCCTGAGAAAGTGACGTCGATCCAACTTTTCCATATTGATAGACAAAAACGCAATCTTCGCCTTTCAATTTAAAGTACTTCTCTAACATTATTTACCAAGCACCCTTTTCAGAAAGAAAACAACTAACCA
>NZ_LWEZ01000929.1:0-685 GCF_001634945.1 Alcanivorax sp. HI0044 | reverse complement strand
GTCTGGCCCAGTGCGGTTACCGCTACTGCCGCCAACAACATTGTGTGACTGAAGGCTCGCGAGATAGTCTTGCCGGCGATTTTGGTGGAAGGGTCAAGCTGTGGCATTACATATTCCGGTTCAAGGGGTAGCGGATCACGCACCGCCAGGGGGCGCATCTCATCAGGCGTTACTGGCGGATTGGCTGGCAGAGGCGTCGTTCACCCTCGCCATGTCATCCGGGTTTTTCGGCTTTTTTGCCCATTTCGGCACGCTGCGTGCCCTGCTTGACCATGGCCTGTCGCCCGCCCGTTTCTGTGGTTCCAGCGCTGGCGCTCTGGTGGCGGCTTGCATAGCCTCCGGCGCTAGCATCAATGCCATCGAAGACACACTGCTTAGCCTGGATCGGTCACACTTCTGGGACCCATCCCCCGGGCTGGGTTTGTTATCCGGTCAGGCTTTTCGACGGATGCTGGCGGGCCTGCTACCCACTCAGCGCGTGGAAGAGTCCCGAACCCCGCTGGCGGTATCCGCCTGGCAGGGAAAAAGCCGGCGCACGCAGGTGTTGCAACAGGGGGATCTGGTGGAAGCGGTATACGCGTCCTGTGCCGTGCCCCTGCTCTTTCAACCCGCCCGGATTGGCGGGCGCTACTATTGGGACGGCGGCATTGCCGACCGCCACGGGCTGGCTGCCACCTTCCCCGGA
>NZ_LWEZ01000928.1:0-651 GCF_001634945.1 Alcanivorax sp. HI0044 | reverse complement strand
TGGGAGGCACCAGGGGCGGAACTGATTACCGAGGAACAGTGGCCCAGGCTGCGTGATTTCATGGCGGACCTGGTGTGGATTGAGCACATCGGCGGGCGAGGCTTTGCCGCCATGGCGAAAAGCGCCCCACGGATACGCTACGGCAGATCTATACCTATTTTTATGCCGAAGAACAGCGCCATGCCAACGCGGAAGTGGCGCTGATGAAGCGCTGGGGCATGCTCGACGCCGACGGCAACATGCCGCCACCGAACAACAATATCCGCCTGGTAGTGGACTGGATGGAGCGCTATGCGGATGACCTGGATTACCGGATTCTGGGGACCATCACTCCGGCTCTTGAGGTGGCGCTGGATGGCGCCCTGTGCAAGTTCCTGCTCGATACCGTGAAGGACCCGGTATGCCATGAGGCGTTCGCGAAGATCAACGATGACGAATCGCGCCACCTTGGCGTGGGCTTTGCCGTCATGGAACAGTACGGGCAGAGCAAGGTGGGCAGCAGGATCAATATGTCGCTGATGCGCACCATGGGCCGCTTGCTCAAGCCACAGATCATTCTGGGCGCGGCGGTACACTTTCCCTTGCTCAACAAGATGCGTGATAACGTGGTGCTCGCCGGGCTGCCGGAAGAAAAGCTTTACCAGGCTACCG
>NZ_LWEZ01000927.1:0-442 GCF_001634945.1 Alcanivorax sp. HI0044 | reverse complement strand
TGAAGGTTTTCAGACCCGAGGAACCGCAGGTAACCCGCAACCCAGCGTTCTCAGCCCCGTCGGTTTTGACCTTATCCCCTGGCCGCATTGCCTCAATGGCACGGACCGATAGTTGCTTGCTTCCTTGTTTGCTATGCTCCATCGCTTTGATCCACCAACACTAACGCTTTCAAGCAAATCCCCGCATCGCAGGCCCCGTCTGGCCTGCAGGGGATTTGGTATAGGTTTTTGGCAGTATAGCACCTTCAAAATCACCTTTTCGAAGGAAAAACCAAAAACCTATACTAAAACCTATACTAATTTTGCGGATTGGGGTGGATTTCCGTGGACACCCACGGACACTACCGGAAATCACATATTTCGCTAACCATTTGAATATATAGCGAAATAAAAGGAAAAACAGGCTGAAACGCACATATGGCGAACCCCAATTTATCCGCAC
>NZ_LWEZ01000926.1:0-337 GCF_001634945.1 Alcanivorax sp. HI0044 | reverse complement strand
ATCAGGCCAACCCGGATAACGTGACGGGCAACTTCCTCTATAACGTGGAGAAATGGCGCGCGGCCAACCGCACCGAGTGGGCCCTGAGTGATACCAGCCGCCTGGTGGTGGGCTTTTCCTTTGAGGACCAGTCGCTCTACCACCCCATTGTCCAGAACCCCTTCTTCAGCCTGTTGATCGATACCGATCAGACCACCTTCGGCACCACCGTGCGTTATGACAAACAGCTGGGTAACCATGACCTGTTGCTGGGGCTGAATTACGGACAAACCTGGGTAAAGGGTGGCAATTATCAGCACAGCGGTGGCATCCGTGGGGCGCTTTCCACCAAGGTGGA
>NZ_LWEZ01000925.1:0-293 GCF_001634945.1 Alcanivorax sp. HI0044 | reverse complement strand
TGTGCTGGAAATTTATCGGCATGCATCAGAACTCAATCCCCAAGCTTGCTACCAGCTTTGTGCCGCATCGGAACCTGCTATTGCAGAAAGTCTATCTGAGTATTGGAGTAGCCTATATTTTGAGGAGCCAAAGGATGATCTTGACCTACATGACTTTAAGTACGAAGTATTTCGAAATATTGGAGCTCTGATTGAGGCAAATGTTCAGCCTCTTCTCCGCGATGTTTTGGCTCAGGTGCGCATCATTCGTGGAAAGAATCCACGTTTTGATGACATCAAAAAATTGAAGCTCG
>NZ_LWEZ01000924.1:0-822 GCF_001634945.1 Alcanivorax sp. HI0044 | reverse complement strand
ACTGTCATCGTCGTCTGCAGCTTCAGACTTCGCATCATTTTTCTGTTCCGCAGAAGCCTCATCACTGGCTTTCTCTGCGGGCTTGTCATCGCTCTTGCCGGCACTGCCACTGGCTCCTTCGTCGAAGGTGCCCAGTACCTGTTGGCTTTCTACGGTTTCGCCCTCTGCCGCCATGATCTTGCTGATCACGCCGTCGGCCGGCGCCACCACTTCCAGCACAACCTTGTCGGTTTCAATATCCACCAGCAGCTCGTCACGCTTCACCGCTTCACCTTCCTGCTTGTGCCAGGTGGCTACGGTGCCGTCTGCTACTGATTCCGGGAACTGCGGGGCTTTGATATCAGTCGCCATGCCTAATCCTTAACTGTTACTTAATCTCGAAGGCGTCCTGAACCAGACGCTGCTGTTGTTCCACGTGCAGAGACATTGAACCCACTGCCGGGGCGGCCGCCATATCGCGGCCAGCGTAATGCACAGGCCCCACGCCAGCTTGTTGTGCTACACGGTACATATGATGCTGAGAGCAATACCAGGCACCCTGGTTCATGGGCTCTTCCTGACACCAGACCAAATGCTCCAGGTTAGGATAGCTCTCGAGAATTTCCTGCAAACGCTGCTCAGGGAACGGATACAACTGCTCAATCCGCACCAGCGCCGTGTCACTCAGATCATCGCCATCACGCTTTTCCAGCAAGTCGTAGTAGACCTTGCCGGAACACATGACCACGCGGTTGACCTTCTTGCGATCCAGATCAGCCAGGTCATCCAGTACTGAATGGAAAGTGCCGTGGGCCAGATCCTCCAGTGCGGATGTGGCCTTTT
>NZ_LWEZ01000923.1:0-373 GCF_001634945.1 Alcanivorax sp. HI0044 | reverse complement strand
CGCTTTGCACCCGTTTGCTGGTGGTCACCGCCACGGTATCGGGGTTATCCGCTTCACTGACCGAGACCGCAAAGTTGGAACGCCAGCGATCACTCCAGTGATGGCGCAACGCCAGCACACCGCTCCATTGATCGATCAGCTCGATACTGCCATCCGCCTCAATCTGGCCTGAGCGGAATGCGTTGAGCGTGGTGTAACGGCCCAGCGCATTACCATAGTTCGCCTGGAAACGAATATCGTCCATGGCGCCCAGCATGACGCGACCAGCAACGGCAAGACCGTAACCGTATTTGTCTTCCTCATAGGGGACGGCGGCCACAGTATCTTGATACTTCAGTTGTCGCCCCATGGCCGACAGGCTCACATTGCCCCA
>NZ_LWEZ01000922.1:0-8569 GCF_001634945.1 Alcanivorax sp. HI0044 | reverse complement strand
CACGAACAGGCCAAGCAACAGCAGCAGCGCGGCAGCGATAGGCGGGCTTTGCAAGCCACTGGTTACCGCTTCCACCAATACGGGAACCTGCCCGCTGGCATTCACCACAGAGGCGTAACCGTTAGCGGCGATCATGATGAAGCCAATCAGCGACATCATTTTGACCCCCTGAGTAAAGGCATCCTGGGAGTCCCCCCAGGGCACCACGCCGCCTGCCGTAAACACCAGAAAGCCGACCAGTGCGCCGAGAATAATGGAGTCGCTGTAAAGCTGCAGGGCCAGCGCTGACGCCAGTGCCAGTGCTGCGACGACCACGTTGCGTACCGAGAGAGGGGCGTGCTGTTCTTCACCGGGTAGCTGTACGGGCCGGTAGTCGCGGGGTTTACGGTAACGGAATATGGCCAGCAGCAGGCCAACCAGCATGCCGGCAGCGGGCAGTAGCATGGCCAGAGGCAAGGTGTCGTTGGGCAGCGCCAGGCCGGCCTTGGCCAGACTGGGCCCCAGTTGGGTGTGCAGGAAAATACTGCCGAAGCCCACTGGCAACATCATGTAAGGGGTGATCAGGCCAAAGGTCAGTATGCAGGCGGCCAGCCGGCGATCCAGGCGCAGCTGGTGCATCACTTCCAGCAAGGGCGGCACCAGAATCGGGATGAAGGCGATATGGATGGGCACCAGGTTCTGGCTCATGATCGCGGCAGCCAGCAGCACGGTGAGTAGCAGGGTGCGGATGCGGCGTAGCTGGCCGGGATCCGGCGAGCGGCCAAGTTTTTCGATGATGCGTCCGGCCAGCCATTCGGTGATGCCGGAGCGGGCGATGGCCACGGCAAAAGCCCCCAGCAGGGCATAGCTGAGGGCGATATTGGCGCCGTCGCCCAGGCCGTCAGTGAAGGCGGAAAGCGTGCTTTGCAATTCCAGCCCACTGCCCAGGCCCGCGACCAGCGCAGCGCAGAGTAACGCCAGCACCACATTCATGCGGGCAAGGCTGAGGCCCATCAGGATCAATACGGACCAGACAATGGGGTTGAATAACGGGTTCATGGTGCCTCCACCGGGCGTGCTCTGAGTCTACCGCGAGGCGGCGCAGTCTAGCAGGGGCGGCGAGCACTTCCTAACCCGGTGCCGGGCGTCTTTGGCCGGTCGGTGGTGTAATCCGGTTTCATTCAATGAATAGAGTGGGGCGGTGAACGTTTTCGCTTTCAGGTTGGGGCAAGCTCGCACGGGTGGCGGGCGAGCTGGCGGTTAGAGGCTACGGACGCTATTGGTCCGTGCGGTGCGACTCGCCTTCAATGGTGTCGCCGCCGCCAAGACCGGTTCGGTCATCGTTGCTGCCTGGTCGTTGCTGGAACGGGTTGGTTGCTCCGCCGGAGTAGCTTGAGCGAGTGTAGGCAAACCCGGCTCCCTGCACGGTGGTGAAGCTTTGCAACGAGCCTTTCTGGATCACCTTGTTGGCCATCCAGCGGCGTGAACCGGGTAGCAACAAGGCAAAGCCCACGGCGTCGGTAATAAAGCCCGGAGTGATCAGCAGAGCGCCGCCGAGCAGCAGCATCATGCCTTCGACCATTTCCTGCCCGGGCATTTCACCTTGCTGCATACGCTGATTCAGGCGTACCCAGGTACTGAGGCCCTGGCGGCGGAACAGGTAGCTGCCCAGCAGGGCGGTTGCCACGGTAGCAACAATGGTGATTGGCCAGCCGATTGCCCCGGCGACTTGTGCCAGTACCAGTACCTCCAGCAGAGCAAAACCGAAGATGAAAAAGAAAACGCGACCAAAACCCATGAGGTGTCCTGTTTGCCGTCAATAGTCAGTATGTGGTCATGATTGGACCTGAATTCAAGGGGCAGGTTCCTGCGCGATGGTTTGCTCCAGTTGCTGGCGGAGCCAGCGGTGGGCCGGGTCGCGTTGCTGGGCCGGTGACCAGATCATGTAGATGGGGACGGGCGGCAGGTCAACGGGGAAGGGCAGCACCTGCAACTGCATGGTTTCGGCGTACTGCTGAGCGAGCCGGTCGGGGACGGTGGCAATCAGGTCCGAGCCGCCGCAAACCGCCAGCATGCTGGCAAATTGGGTCACCCGGGCCCCCGTGCGGCGCTGCCAGCCGGGGGCATTGAGAATCTGGTCCAGGGGAAGTTGCCGATTGCGGTCCGGCAGCACCACATGTTCGGCATCCAGAAATTGCTGTTTGTTGCACCGTCCCTTGATGGTGGGGTGGCCCTTGCGGGCGATCACGGACAGCCGTTCTTGCAGTAATACGCTGCGTTGCAGGCGGTCATCGTCAGCCACGAAAGCGTCCACGGAGAGGTCTGCCCGGCCTTTGTGGAGTTCGTCGGGCATATCATCGTTGGCAGACAGGATTTCCAGTACCACCTGGGGCGCTTGTTGGCGGAGTCTGGCCAGCAGGGGGCCCAGTACCACCATTTCGAAATAGTCCAGGCTGAGAATGCGGAAATGGCGCTGGCTGGTGGCCGGGTCGAAGCGGTTATCCGGGTTCAGGGTGTCGCGCAGGGCGGCCAGTTGCGGGCCAAGCTGATCATGTAGCTCCCGGGCACGGGGGGTGGGTGTCATCCCATGGTGGGTGCGCACAAACAGGGTGTCTGCAAAGGTGTGGCGCAGGCGCTGCAGGGCCGCGCTGATTGCGGGCTGGCTCATGCCCAGCGATTCCGCGGCACGGGAGAGCTGGCCGGCCTCCATGATGGCATCGAAGACGGGCAGCAGGTTCAGGTCGATACTACGCAAGTTCAGCTTCATGGATATTAGTTATACCAAATATCAATTAGAAAGATAAATACAGTCTGTCTAGTTTGGAGGTGCGCATAACAACAACCGGGAGAATACCCATGGACCAGATACTGACCTTGTCAGTCACCACCTTCATCGTTATCACCGCCATCTGGGAAGTCTTTGCGGGCCGCACCCGCGAAGGCAGAAAGACTCGCCAGGACTGGAAAGTCGCGTTTCTTGCCACTTTCATCATGGTGGCTATTCAGCGCCCGCTGATGCTGCTGTTGATTACGCTGGCTCTGACCGGTCTCTTCCCGGGTAGCGCCGGATCACTTGCCTGGCTGCAAAGCGAGTATTTCTGGCCGACCCTGATTGCCTTCTTCTGCATCGAAGAATTCCTGCACGGGTCCTTCCACCTGTTTGCCCACAGTCGCCGCCCGAAGAACAAGGCGCTGCAGTGGGTGCAGGCGTTCTACAAGATGAGTCATCGACCCCATCACCTGGCTGGCGGCCAGGACAACAAGGGGCAGCTGTCTGTGACGCAGACCTTTGTGAATGGCTGGGCCTGGTGGTTGATCATGCCTAACTACGCCTTCCAGCTGGTTTGTCTGTATCTGGGCCTGGTGGAAATTTTCCTTGTGGCGACGGCCTTTAAAGGGTTGTGGGCAGCACAGACCCATGTGAACTGGAATTGGGATCTGTACTTCCATAATCACAAGTGGGCCTGGGTGCGTAAAACCATGTGGGCACTGGCGCACGTGATTACCTTTCCGACCCAGCATCACCATCACCATGCCCGTGGCCCCAACTCGGCCAAGAACGTGACGTCCACCCTGGCGATCTACGACTGGCTGATCTTCGGTACCCTGGCCATCGAGAAGGAAAAACCGAAGATGTATGGCTGGCGCCAGAATGATGAAGAAGCCAATAGTGTGCTCAAGCGTTATTTCAAATGGGATGTGCGCGAATACATGCCGGGTGGCGCGGCAAAGGCAAAAGCCCGCGCTGAAGCGAAGGCTGCCAAAAAGGCACAGAAAGAGGTGGCCGAGGTCGCCTGATCAACCTCGACTCCTTGTGCTATCCACCTCGGGAGAGCGTGGAATTAAAGACCTCGCCGGGTAACCGGCGGGGTCTTTTTTTGCCGCGCTGCGACCGGACACTGGCCCCTGCAGCGGCGCTGTAGAAAGCTTGGCCTGCAGCCCACAAAAAAGCCGCACCCTGTGGGCGCGGCTTTTTGTTGCTTCTTGCCTGTTGCGTGAAGCATGAGGCCTGCTGCGGGTTTAAGCCCCCAACAGCATCTGGCCACATACACGCACAACGTTGCCAGTCAGGCCCTGGGAGGCCGGGCTGGCAAAGAAAGCGATGGTTTCGGCCACGTCTACCGGTTGACCGCCCTGGTTCATGGCGTTCATGCGACGGCCCGCTTCACGGATGGTGAAGGGAATGGCGGCGGTCATCTGGGTTTCGATGAAGCCTGGTGCCACGGCATTGATGGTGATGCCTTGCTCGGCGTATTCATCCTTGAACGCATCGACCATGCCGATGACTGCTGCTTTGGAACAACCATAGTTGGTCTGGCCCAGGTTGCCGGCAATGCCCGCGATGGAGCTGATGGAGATAATGCTGGCGCCTTTGCCCAAACCGCCGCTGGAGAGCAGGGCTTCATTAATGCGCAGCTGGCTGGCGATGTTGATGTTCAGCACCATGTCCCAGAATTTTTCCGGCATATTGCCCAGCATCTTGTCACGGGTGACACCTGCGTTGTGCACGACCACGTCGTAGCCGCCAATGGCTTTGGCTTTCGCTGCAATGGCTGCCGGTGCTTCGTCGGCAGTGATATCCATTTCCAGAGTGTCGCCACCAATTTGCGCCGCGACAGCATTCAGGTCATCGGCCATGGGGGGAATGTCCAGCACGGTGACGGTGGCGCCGTCGCGGGCCAGTACTTCGGCAATGGCGGCACCAATACCGCGGGAACCACCGGTGACCAGGGCTTTCTTGCCGGCCAGCGGCTTGTCCCAATCAAACTTGGCGGCCTTGAAGCCTGCTTCGGTAACACGCACTACCTGGCCGGACACATAAGCGGATTTCGGTGACAGGAAGAAGTGCAGCGGGGAGGCCAGCTGCGCTTCGGCGCCTTCATCCACATAGACCAGCTGGGCGGTGGCGCCTTTCTTGATTTCCTTGCCCACGGAGCGGGTGAAGCCTTCCAGGGCACGCTGGGCAACTCGCAAGGCGCCAGCCTGTTTTTCCGGAGTACGACCGATCACGACAACGCGGGCGCATTTATCCAGCTTGCGAATCACCGGATGGAAGAAGTCCCACAGGGCTTTCAGTTCATCCGGGCTCTGGATGCCGGTGGCATCGAATACCAGGCCTTTGAATTTGGCATCGTCATCGCGATTGGCGGTGTAATTGTCCGCATCCACGCCCAGTTTGCCGGCTTTTTTCTGCAGGTCGGTGGCGTTGGCGGTATTGGCCAGAACGGCTACCTGTGCGTCCGGCGCGCCTTTGAGGGTGCTCAGTACGCTGTCGATGCCGGTGGAACCATTGGCGGCACCTACCAGAACGCGGCCCTTGATAAAGGACGCCTGGCCCGGCTGCCAGCGCTCCAGAATAACCGGAATCGGCAAGTTGATTGCGCCGAATAGCGCCTTGCCCATGGGAGAGTTGGCAATCGTCTGATAGGTATCGCTCATGGTCCTGTCCTTTTTCCATCGAATGATGAATGTGTCCATTTACCTTAGGGTAAGCGGAACGGGTTTAAAGGGGTGGCGCGTAAAGATGGGCTGAAAATACGCCATCTTTCGTAGGGCAGGAAATCTGGCCCTGTCGCACACTGGCGCGTATTGAATCACTGCAGTGTGACGGGTGTATTGACCGGCCCCGGCCGTCAAACAGTCGTTTGAGCCAATGAGACCGGCACGGTAGGGGGTAGACTGCGCCCTGTCGAGTGAATACCGTGGCCAAATTCGCCACCGTCGTCGTCATTGATGACCGTCCATCTCTAGAGGAAAAGATTATGCTGGCAGGTAAAGCCGTTCGTAAGGTCGCCATTATTGGTGGTAACCGTATCCCGTTTGCCCGTTCCAACAGCGCCTACATCGACACCAGCAACCAGGAAATGCTGACAGCGGCACTGGATGGTCTGGTGGACCGTTTCAAGCTGCATGGTGAGAAGATTGACGAAGTGGCTGCTGGTGCGGTGATGAAGCACGCCCGTGATTTCAACCTGGTACGTGAATCGGTGCTGGGTTCCAAGCTGGCCCCGGAAACCCCTGCCTACGATCTGCAGCAAGCCTGCGGAACCGGGCTGGAAGCGGCCATTCTGGTGGCCAACAAGATTGCTCTGGGCCAGATCGACTGCGCTATTGCCGGCGGCGTTGATACGACTTCTGACGCGCCCTTGGGTGTGAACGAAGACGCCCGTAAAGTGTTCATGGCCCTGAACCGTGCCAAGACCAACGGCGAGCGTGCCAAGCTGGGCCTGAAACTGCTGAACCCGAAATCCCTGATGCCGGACATCCCGAAAAATGGCGAGCCGCGCACCGGCCTGTCCATGGGTGAGCACCAGGCGATCACTGCGAAAGAGTGGGGTATTCCCCGTGAAGCGCAGGACGAGCTGGCGTGGCGCTCTCACCAGAACCTGGCCAAGTCCTATGAAGATGGCTGGCAGGATGACCTGATCACCCCGTTCAAGGGGCTGGAGCGCGACAACAATATGCGTGGCGATTCCACCCTGGAAAAACTGGGCACCCTGAAGCCTTGCTTTGGTGGTCCGGACGGCACCATGACTCCGGCCAACTCCACGCCGCTGACTGACGGTGCCTCTGCGGTACTGCTGGCCACCGAAGAGTGGGCCAAGGAGCGCGGTTTGCCGGTTCTGGCTTACCTGACCCTGGGCGAAGCCGCCGCCGTTGATTTCATCGGCAAGAAAGAAGGCCTGCTGATGGCGCCCGCTTATGGCGTGCCGAGCATGCTCGACAAGGCCGGCATCACCCTGCAGGACTTCGACTTCTATGAAATCCATGAAGCGTTTGCTTCCCAGGTACTGACCACTCTGAAAATGTGGGAAGACGAAAGCTTCTGTAAAGAGAAGCTGGGTCGCGACAAGGCGCTGGGCAGCATCGATCGCAGCAAACTGAACGTGAAAGGTTCCTCCCTGGCAGCCGGTCACCCGTTCGCGGCTACCGGTGGCCGTATCATCGCCAACGCCGCCAAGCTGCTGAACGAAAAAGGCTCCGGCCGCGCACTGATCTCCGTGTGTGCCGCGGGTGGTCAGGGTGTGGTAGCGATTCTCGAAAAATAATCGCTCCCTTCTGGCAGTAAAAAAAAACCGGCCAATTGGCCGGTTTTTTTTGCCGCTATGCCGCCGCAGCACGGTTCACGCATCATGCAACACGCGACAACCGCATCGGGTTGTCGTTCTTGTCCTTTCCTCAAGACACGTCTTGGCCTGCATCCTCCATGAATCCGTTATCACGGTGTGTGCTGCGGGTTGGGTCACAGCACCTGCATGGCGCCGGATAACAGGGTGCGGATCACATCCTGCTGTTTGCTGACGCCCATTTTGCTGTAAATGGCTTTCAGCTGTGAGCGCACGGTATCCACCGACGTTCCATTATTCTCCGCGATCTGGCCAGGGCTGAGGCCGTTGGTCAGGGCAATGGCCACATTGGATTCTGCCTGAGTCATTTCGTAGAGCGCACGCAGGGTTTCTGCAGGGATGTTCAGCGGCGAATCAGGATCGGAAATATAGAGCGCCACGGAACCGTTAGTGGGTTCACCACCGTCTGGTGTGCTGCCTTCATTGAGGGTGGCGAGCATGACGGTCAGCGCGTTGTCCCGGTCCGGGTGGTGCAGCCCGATGGCGGTGTTACGGGTGTTGATCTCTCTGGGGTCGGCGTTGGCCTGTTTCTGAATCAGGCAGGCGAGCCGGGTATTTTCATCCGCGTAGTAGGCTTTTATGCCAGTGCCGGCCAGGGCAAGCGCGTTATGGTGGGTGAGCAGGGCATCGGCGACCGGGTTACGGTAGGCCACGGTGCCATCCGGTTCGAGAATGATCAGGCCCAGCATAAAACGCGACATGGCACTGTGCAGGGTTTGTTGGCGCGTGCGCAGGCGATGGAACTCACGGTGAATACGGATGGCGCGTTTGAAGTGCGGGTAGAGGAGCCGTAGCTTGGCGATATCTTCGTCGGAGAACGGGTCAGCATTGAAGGATCGGTGCAGGCCGATGCCCACGTGCCATTCCTTGTCGTGGTAGATGTTCATGCCGGAGATAAAGCCAATGTCATTGGGCTTGAGAATCAGCCGGAAATAGTAAGGGTGGGCGTCT
The DNA here is from genome assembly GCF_001634945.1 of Alcanivorax sp. HI0044. NCBI lineage: Bacteria > Pseudomonadati > Pseudomonadota > Gammaproteobacteria > Oceanospirillales > Alcanivoracaceae > Alcanivorax > Alcanivorax sp. HI0044. Next base: position 512 of record NZ_LWEZ01000922.1, on the reverse strand, counting down.
TTGACTTCCCGGGAATCGATGATCTGCCGGGCCTGGCCCACAGGCTCGTCGCGTTGTGCCTGGAAGGTGTAATCGTATTTGCCCATGCCAAAGCGGTAGGACGCCACCACGGCTTTCGGCAAGCCGTGATAACCGATCATGCTCCGGGTGCCGCCCTGGTGATCTTCAATAAAAATCGCGCCAGAGCGGGCATTCATAATCTTTTCGCAGAGCAGTGTCATCACCCGGTTCCAGTGGCCCGGGTTGTAGGAGGCCTCGTACACTTCCCCGACAAAATCCAGTAATCCGTCCATATAGACCGGTTTCCCCCGTACCGCAGACTGCCCCCCCCTGGACGGGTTTGCGGTGTTTCGTGTGGCCGCAGTGGGCCTGCGCCTTATCAATTGGCTGTGGTAACCGCTTGATAGCAGGGACGCGAATGGTTATCAGGGCAATATATCGGATTCATGCTGGAAAGATAACTGCGTCACACCCCAATGGGGTGAAAGGGCATTTTGCCGGTTAAAAGGCCG
>NZ_LWEZ01000921.1:0-356 GCF_001634945.1 Alcanivorax sp. HI0044 | reverse complement strand
CGGTTAAAGCCCTGGGGGCGGCGATGACGGCTCATAGCAGGGTTCGGGCACACTCCTTACAGGAAGCGCGCCACCTCCTTCACTTCGAAGACTTCGATCTTGTCGCCTTCCTTCACGTCGTTGTAGCTCTTCACCGCGATGCCACACTCCATGCCGTTACGCACTTCAGGCACATCGTCCTTGAAGCGACGCAGGGATTCCAGCTCGCCTTCGAAGACCACCACATCGTCGCGCAGAACGCGGATCGGACGGTTCCGGTACAGCGTACCTTCCACCACCATACAACCAGCAACCGCACCGAACTTGGAAGAACGGAACACGTCGCGCACCTGGGCCACGCCAAGGATCTCTTCGCG
>NZ_LWEZ01000920.1:0-322 GCF_001634945.1 Alcanivorax sp. HI0044 | reverse complement strand
GTTACCATGGGCCAGCACGATGCGCTCCGGTTGCCATTGCAGCATGCGCTGGAAGCTGGCCCGTGCCTGATCCTTGCCGCCCCGAAAAGTAAACCGGTAATCCAGTGGCGCCTGTCCGTGCGGTGCAACCACACCCGCCAGGCGCAGCAGCCACCGCAGGCGCCAATGCACTTTGCCGGGATCAAAATTCTCGATTAGATCAGCCAGGATCAGCGTGCGGCTGGGGCGATGCAAAAACACCACCTCCTCCATCACCGAGCTGCCGCGAAAGCACAACTGATCAAGAGTGTCATGCCATTCCGGCGGCGGACGGTCGCCCAGA
>NZ_LWEZ01000919.1:0-773 GCF_001634945.1 Alcanivorax sp. HI0044 | reverse complement strand
TAGATATAAATGCCGTAATCCACACCGATACCTACACCCAAAGCGATCACCGGCAGAGTCGCGACTTTTACGCCGATACCCAGGTGAGCCATCAGTGCCTGACAGAGAATGGAGGTAAGCCCCAGCGGTACAATGATACAAATCACCGCACGGAAAGAGCGGAAAGCGATCAGGATCAGTACCGACACCACCGCATAAACCAGAGCCAGCATCGGGTACTGGCTGGCGGCGATGGTTTGGTTGGTGGCCGCTTCCACGCCGGCGTTACCGGAGGCCAGCTTCAGCTCCATCACATCCTTGTTGTTACGAGCCTCGGCAAAGTCAGCCACTGCACCGGTAACACGCTCCAACGTTTCAGCCTTGTGATCGTCCAGGAACACATAAACCGGTGTCAGCGAGCAATCCAGGTTGTACAGGCTGTCCGGCATGAAGCTCATGACGTTATTCAACGCATACTGGTCCCGGGAAATGGTCGCCCACTTCATGGACCCTTCATTCATGTTGGTCGAGATCAGCTTCGTCGCAGACGCGATGGTCGTCACGTCTTGCACCCCTTCCACATTGCGCAGGTTCCACGCCAGGTCATCCACGATTTGCATGGCCGCATAGGTGTTACAGGATTCCACCGGGGTCTTGCCCATAACCACCAGTACGTCCGCACTCACTGAGTAATTGGATACCAGGAAGTTGACGTCATGGTTGTAGCGGTAGCGAGGTTTGGGCTCATAACCTGTTCTCTTCAGAGAGAGAGAACAGTAAAGGTCGTGCCAGGG
>NZ_LWEZ01000918.1:0-373 GCF_001634945.1 Alcanivorax sp. HI0044 | reverse complement strand
GAATGGCAGGGGCGACTCGGGGCGCATTCGCCGGACGGTAGCGGCGCACCAGAATCTGGCTGCCGTCATCCACTGTGACCTGATGATCCACCACCACGGGAAGGCGAACCGGCGCCACATCCAACAGCGCAATCATGTCCCGGTAATTACGCCGGGCTTGCTCCACCGTGCCCGAATTAAGAGTCGGCTTGGCACCGCTCAGTGCCAGCAGAAAACGCAATCGCGAATCCAGGTGTGAGCGGCTGTGGGTTTCCAGTCCGACGGCAAAACGTTCCAGCACCGGACCGGGCAACGTCATCAGGGCACGTACTGTTGCCCGCTCAAAAACAACTGGATTCATGGGGTCTCCTTATGCTGATCGCCAGACGCATGA
>NZ_LWEZ01000917.1:0-370 GCF_001634945.1 Alcanivorax sp. HI0044 | reverse complement strand
GGCAATCGGCTGGTCGTCACGGGCGGTACGCGGTTTCGCCGCCAGCATCCGCGCCGTCCATGAGCTGTTCTGGGGCCTGCTGCTATTACAGGTTGCCGGCCTGAGCACGCTCACCGGGGTACTGGCCATCGCCATTCCCTATGCGGGTATCTTTGCCAAGGTATTCGGCGAATTTCTCGAAGAATCAGACCCGGCTCCTTCCCATGCACTGCCCGCCAGCACCTCCGCCGTCAGCCGCTTTTTCTTCGCCCGCCTGCCGCTGGTCTGGCAGGCCTTTAAAGCCTACGGCAGCTACCGGCTGGAATGCGCCCTGCGCGCCTCCGCCATTCTCGGCTTTATCGGTTTGCCCACCCTGGGCTTTCATCTGGAA
>NZ_LWEZ01000916.1:0-348 GCF_001634945.1 Alcanivorax sp. HI0044 | reverse complement strand
GCCACCTATCACCCGGGTGAGTCACCGAAGATAACGGGAACGATCACGGGAACGGAAACCTGGACATGGAATAACGACAGCCAGAAATCCGTGTGTCATTTCACCCTGAACTTTACGGCAGACTAAGCAAACCAATAACCCACCGTCATCCCGGGCTCGCCCCGGGATCTCCTGCCGTTGGCAGAGTGTTTGAAAAGGCTACGATGCTTTGAGGGAGACTCCGGGGCACAAGTGAAGCGCAGAGCAGACGACGTCTGGCCCCGAAGGGGTGAGCGTAGCGAATAACTCCGGAGTGACGGTGGCTTGCTATGTCGCCGTGCTCTTACCGTCACGCCGAGGTTATTTTCT
>NZ_LWEZ01000915.1:0-322 GCF_001634945.1 Alcanivorax sp. HI0044 | reverse complement strand
CGGGCACATAGGCATCGCCCACACTGCGCATCAGGGCAAAGCTGGTGTCGAAATCAAAGCGGTTCAGATCGTCAAAGAACAAGCCGCCCACACCACGGGGCTCATCCCGGTGCTTGAGATAAAAGTAGTCATCACACCAGGCTTTGAATTCCGGGTAGATCTCGCTACCGAACGGTTCACAGGCGTCGCGGGCCGTCTGGTGCCAATGCACAACGTCTTCTTCAAAACCATAGTAGGGTGTCAGATCGAAGCCGCCGCCAAACCACCACACCGGGTCTTCACCGTCTTTTTCCGCCACGAAAAAACGCACGTTGGCGTGGCT
>NZ_LWEZ01000914.1:0-608 GCF_001634945.1 Alcanivorax sp. HI0044 | reverse complement strand
CCGTGTGATGCTGGGAGGGGGGGGGCTAGCCATACAAAAGCCGATTGACGATCGGTTTTATGTGTGTCAGTCTGATTGCCAGATTGATAATCTCTAAGTGGTCAGGATTCATGCAGCTGGGTGAACTAGAAAAGCAAGTCTTGCAATACTTCTGGAAGGGGCGCACGGCAGACCCAAAATCTGTCTATGCGCATTTCGAGAAGCAGCGCGGAGGTACCTTGAATACTATCCAGAGCACGCTGGATCGATTGTTCAAGAGGGTAAGCGGATTAAATGGTTGATCTTACCTTTGCATGAGAGTGAGACAGACCGGCATCTCATCGGATTATCTGGTTGATGCTTCACCTACTGCTGGTGCATGTTTCCTTCGCTAATTCCAGCAAGAACCCCACACGCCTCAACTTCCCGGTCATCGTTGCAACTCGCTCTCAGTGAAACGAGTTGTTTCTCAAGCGCTTGCAGAGCGGTTATCTGCGACCGCACATGAGAGATGTGATCATCGAGCAAGGCGTTGACGGCGGTACAAGGCTGATGAGGGTCGTCCTGATAGCTCTGTAGTTCGTGAATCTCAGCCAGTGACAGGCCCAGGATTCTGCAGCGACGGATGA
>NZ_LWEZ01000913.1:0-284 GCF_001634945.1 Alcanivorax sp. HI0044 | reverse complement strand
AGGAACGGCAGGCCTTCAGGCGCTTCCTGAAGGTGTGAGTGCAGATTGGATTCTCGCTGCTTTTTCAGGCACCCGAGATGAAGCCATAAAGGCGTACAGGGAGTTTGTTAGACAGGGAAAGGACCAGCCCGATCCCTGGGAATCCCTTAAGAATCAGGTCTATCTCGGCAGTGAAGACTTTGTGGCCCAGATGGTGGCCAAACTGGACAGCAAGGCCACTCTTTCCGAGGTGCCTTCAACCCAGCGTCGTCAAGTCGCGCGCCCGCTTGGTGTTATTGCAGCTT
>NZ_LWEZ01000912.1:0-6312 GCF_001634945.1 Alcanivorax sp. HI0044 | reverse complement strand
TTCCTTGATCTGGCGGTAGCTGAAGGTGTCTTCCGCCAGGTTGGCCTGGCTGAGCAGGGCGTCCTGGATGATACCGATTTCCACGTCGCTGAGGCCCAGGGCCTGTTCCAGTGACAGCTTGCCGTTGACCACCAGCTGGCTCAGCTCCCGGTAGACGGTCTGCTCGTTCAGGTTCTGTTGCCGGGCGATGGCAGGCGGGTCCATGTTGGCCAGGGCCAGGGTGAGAATTTCGTTGCTGTCCGGGCCGGCGTCTTCTGCCTCGCTGGCGCTGTTGCCATTCGCCGCCTCATTGAGAACGGCAAGAAAGTGGTCGCCGTAACGTTCCAGTTTGCGATCCCCGACACCGCTCACGGCGGAAAATTCCATGCGGTTGCGCGGACGAATGGCGAGCATATCCATCAGGGTGGCATCGTGGAAGACCACATAGGGCGGCACCCCTTCTTCTTCGGATAGCCGTTTGCGACAGGCGCGCAGGGCTTCCCACAGCGCGCGATCCGCTTCCGCCACGTTGGACTGGCTTTTGCGGGTGCCGGCTTTTTTCGCTTTGGCGATTTCCTTGCGCAGGTGCAGGGGTTGTTCCCCGCGCAGGTAGGGGCGGCAGGCGTCGGTCAGTTGCAGCGCGCCGTAACCGTTCATGTCCACGGTGAGCAGGCCGCGGGCCACCAGTTGACGGTAGATGCTTTTCCACTGGTTGGCGTTGAATTCGTTACCGATGTTCCAGGTGGACACATGATCGTGCCCGGCGCTGGCGACCTTGTCGGAGCGATTGCCGGTAAGCACGTCGATCAGGTGATTGACGCCGAAGCGCTGTCCGGTCCGGTAGACACAGCTCAGGGCTTTTTGGGCGGCTTCGGTGGCGTCGAAGGTTTCCGGTGGGTGCAGGCAGGTGTCGCAGTTACCGCAGGGCTTTTCCAGAGTTTCGGCAAAGTAGTGCAGCAATGCCTGGCGGCGGCAATGGGTGATTTCGCACAGCCCCAGCATGCTTTCCAGGCGCTGGTTTTCGTTGCGCTTGTGCTGCTCGTTGCCACTGCTTTGGGCGAGCATCTGTTTGAGCTTGATGGCGTCTTCCAGCCCATAGGCCATCCAGGCTGTAGCCGGGTTGCCATCACGGCCGGCACGGCCGGTTTCCTGATAGTAGGACTCAATGCTCTTGGGCAGATCCAGATGCGCCACAAACCGCACGTCAGGTTTGTCGATGCCCATGCCGAAGGCAATGGTGGCGACCATGACAATGCCGTCCTCGCGCAGAAAGCGCTGCTGGTGTTTTTCCCGCAGCGGGCCAGAAAGCCCGGCGTGGTAGGGCAGAGCATTAATGCCCTGCTGGCATAGCCATTCGGCCACCCGGTCCACCTTGTTGCGCGACAGGCAGTAGACGATCCCCGCTTCACCGGCGTGCTCGGCACGCAACAGGCGCAGTAACTGATTGCGGGCGCCGTCCTTGCGCTCGATACGGTACTGGATGTTGGGGCGGTCGAAGCTGGAGACAAAATGCCGCGCCTGGGTCAGGTCCAGTCGCTCGGCAATTTCCGTGCGGGTGCGTTGGTCCGCGGTGGCGGTTAACGCAATGCGGGGCACTTGCGGGAATTCCCGGTGCAGCAGGGACAGCTGCAGATAGTCGTTGCGGAAATCGTGCCCCCACTGGGACACACAGTGGGCTTCGTCGATAGCGAACAGGGCGACCTCAGCCTGTTTCAACAGCGCCAGGGTACGCGGCTGTATCAGCCGCTCCGGGGCGATGTAGAGCATGTCCAACTCGCCTTGCAGCAAGGCGTTTTCCAGCTCGCGTACTTGTTCCAGTGACAGGGTGGAGTTGAGGAAGCCGGCTTTCACGCCCAGTGCCTTGAGCGCATCCACCTGATCCTGCATCAGGGCAATCAGCGGGCTGATCACCACACCGGTGCCTGGCCGGACCAGGGCGGGGATCTGATAGCACAGGGATTTACCGCCGCCGGTGGGCATCAGCACCAGGGCGTCGTCGCCCTGTATCAGGGTATTGATAATGGTCTGCTGTTCACCGCGAAACTGGTGGTAGCCGAAGACATGTTCAAGAACGGAGTGGGCATTGGATTGCATGGCCGGGAGTATACCCGTGGGACCGGAGCGATGACATCCGGACGACATGCATTCGAGTGTCATGACGGTGTGGTAGCGTTTTGGGCACTGTGGACGGTTAAGTGTGTAGGTAATGACAGAAATATTTCGTCAGTTTTTGCTGCTGGGGCTGATCAGCTTTGGCGGGCCGGCGGCCCATGTGGGGTATTTTCACCAGCGATTTGTGGTGCAACTGCAATGGTTGAGCGAGGCGGACTTTGCCCGCTTGCTGGCACTCACCCAGTTTCTGCCGGGGCCGGCGTCCAGCCAGTTGGGCTTCGCCATAGGCCGGGTGCGCGGCGGGGTGGCGGGGGCGTTTGTGGCCTTTATTGGTTTTACCTTGCCGTCCTTTTTGTTGATGGCACTGCTGGCTATCTATGCGGCAGCACTGCCGGAATGGCTGCAGGGTGGTGTGGTCACAGGCCTGAAGTGGCTGGCGGTGGTGGTGGTGGCCGATGCCGTGTGGAATATGGGGACGCGCTTTTGTACGGCCCCGCTGACGCGGGGGCTGGCACTGGGCGTGGCTCTGTTGCTGCTGCTCTGGCCCGCGCTCTGGGGGCAGGTGGCGGCCTTGCTGCTGGCGGCAGCGGTGGGCTGGTACTGGTTGCGCCCTGCAAATGCTCAGCCGTTGCAGGGCAAGCCGGTCTGGCGTTGGTTGCCGTTGGTGATTTTTGCGCTTTTGGCGTTATTGGCGCTGTTGCCCGCCGGGCAGTTGCTGGGGCTCTGGAATGATTTCTTCACCGCTGGTGCGCTGGTATTCGGTGGCGGCCATGTGGTGCTGCCATTATTGCAGGAGCTGGTGGGGCCACAGATGAGCCCGGACTCGTTCCTGACCGGTTATGCGGCTGCCCAGGCGGTGCCCGGGCCCATGTTCTCGCTGGCAGCGTATCTGGGGGCCGTTTTGCTACCAGCCAGCCCCTGGTGGGGCGCCTTGCTGGCCACACTGGCGATTTTTCTGCCCGGTTTTTTACTGGTGTTGGGAATGATGGAAGGGTGGCAATGGTTGTCCTCCCGCCCGGCACTGGCCGGTGCGGTGGCGGGCATCAATGCGGCGGTAGTGGGGCTGCTGCTGGCGGCGCTGTATCAACCGGTGTTCATCTCTGCGGTGCATGATGGGTGGGATCTGTTGATCGTGGTGGCGGGATTCGTGGTGCTGCGCAGCAAGACGGTGCCCTTGTGGGGAATGGTGCTGGGCATGGCGGCGCTAGGAGTGTTGGCAGGTTTGGTGTAGGCGCGCCGCCAGCGGCGTTCCTGCCGCAGAGAGCCGCGCGACAGGTGGGGCTTGCTCGAAAGTCGGAATCATGATTCACTTCTTTAAAGAAATGAATGTGGATTCCGTTTATGGCGTACCGGGAAACCGACAATGTGAAAGCCCGCAAGGCGGCCCAGCGTGCCCATCTGCTGCGTAATGCAGAGCAGTTGGTGCGTGACAGCGGTTTTGCCGGGCTGACCATGCAGACGCTGGCCCGCCAGGCTGGCGTTGGCGTGGGCACCCTGTATCGCTATTTCGACAACAAGGCGGTGCTGGCGGCGGAGGTATTTCGCCTGGCCACCGAGCGGGAAGTGGCGGCGGTGGCCCAGGCCATGGAGCAAGACGGCGATTTTGCTCAGCGGCTGGAATACGTGCTGCAGGTGTTTGTACGCCGGGCGCAAGCCGCGTCTACGCTGGCCTGGTCCCTGATCGCCGAGCCGGTGGACCCGGCGGTGGACGCGGAGCGTCTGATCTACCGCCAGCGTTATGCCGAGCTGTACCAGCAGTTGTTGAGCGATGGCGTCAGCCAGGGAGCATTGCCCATGCAGGACACGGCTGTGAGTGCGGCAGCACTGGTGGGCGCCATTGCTGAGGCGCTGGTGGGTCCGTTGTCCGAACCGTTACCCAAGGCCAGCCTGGCGGAATCCCTGACCCAATTTTGTTTGCGCGCGGTGGGTGCTCCACCGGCGCAGGCGCAAGCTATTCAGCAGCAACAGACTGCGTAAAAAGCAGCAACGGCAGCGCGCTTTCCCTGCGTGGGGAGTGGCCGTGGAGCTTGTTGCATGAAGCGTGAAACACGCTGCGTTAATAAACCGGGAGAGCTCACATGAATGCCAAGCACGACACCCTGAAAGCGGACCCGCTGGCCCAGACCCATGAGGTCTTCAACCAGGCCCGGGCGCTGGAAGATTACAACGCTTACGACAACGATACGGCCCTGCGCGAGGCGGTGGCCCGCCATGGCGCGGGCTGGGCGGAGGATGCCCTGTCTGCCCACGGTGCTCGCACTGGCAGTGCCGAAGTGATCGAGTGGGGCTTTCTGGCCAACGAACACAAGCCACAGTTTTTTTCCCACGATCGCCAGGGGTACCGGGTGGACCTGGTGAAATACCACGAGTCTTACCACCGGTTGATGGCCCTGGGGCTGGAGTCTGGCATGCACTCTTCTCCCTGGGCGGACCCCAAGCCCGGGGCCCATGTGGCCCGGGCAGCGCAGAGCTATTTACAGGCGCAGGTCGATGCCGGCCACGGTTGCCCGCTGACCATGACGTTTGCCTCGGTGCCCTCCATTAGCCTGACGCCGTCATTGGCGAAGGCGTGGTTGCCCAAGATTCTCAATAACGCCTATGACCCGCGCAATGTGCCCCATACCGAGAAGCAGGCGCTGACCATTGGCATGGGCATGACCGAAAAGCAGGGCGGTTCCGATGTGCGTGCCAACACCACCGTTGCTACTGCCATTGGCAATGAAGGGCCGGGTGAAGCCTATGAGCTGGTGGGGCACAAGTGGTTTACCTCCGCTCCCATGTGCGATGCCTTTCTGGTGCTGGCGCAGACGCAAAGCGGGTTGAGCTGTTTTCTGGTGCCGCGCTGGCGCCCGGATGGCAGCAAGAACCCGATCCAGGTACAGCGCCTGAAAAACAAGATGGGCAACGTGTCCAACGCCTCCTCGGAAATCGAGTTGCGTGGTGCATTGGGTTGGTTAGTCGGCGAAGAAGGCCGTGGGGTGCCGGCGATTATCGAAATGGTGGCGATGACCCGTTTCGATTGCATGATCGGGTCGGCATCGGGGCAACGTCAGGCGGTGGCCCAGGCCGTGAACCATGCCGCCGGGCGTGCGGCTTTCGGCAAGACTCTGCTGGACCAACCCTTGATGCGTAACGTGCTGGCGGATTTGCAGCTGGAAGTGGAAGGTTCCCTGGCCATCGCCATGCGCATGGGCGAAGCGCTGGATCAGTCCACGCTGGACCCGTCCAACAGCCATGAAAGCCTGCTGCTGCGTCTGGGCTTGCCCGCCGGCAAATACTGGATCTGCAAACGCACCCCGTTCCATGCCTACGAGGCTATGGAGTGCCTGGGTGGCAACGGCGTGACGGAGGACTTCATCATGGCGCGCCTGTATCGCGAAGCGCCAATCAATGCGATCTGGGAAGGCTCCGGTAATGTGCAGGCGCTGGATATGCTGCGCGCCCTTGGTAAAACGCCGGCAGTGCTGGATACCTGGTTTGCGGAACTGGCGAAGACCCAGGGGAGTGATGCCCGTCTGGACAAGGCCGTGGACGCGCTCAAGCGCGAATTCAGCGATATGGATGAGGCGGAATACCGGGCCCGGGATATCGTGGATCGGGTATCACTGACCATGCAGGCCAGCCAGCTGGTGGCCGCCGGCAATACCGCCGTAGCTGACGCCTTCATCGCCTCGCGACTGGGAGAGCATGGGGATCGGAATTATGGCACCTTGCCCAGAGGGCTGGATCTGGATGAGGTGCTGAAGCGGGCGAACCCGTGGGAGGGCAATTAATAGTTAATAATGAATAATTAATAGCTGGGCGAGCAACGACTGTCTTAATGCCAAGCAATGAGGCCGCGCCCAAACATTGGGCGCGGCCTCATGCGTTTCAAAAAACGAAAACCCGTCTCGCGACGTTATTAATTAAAGCTTCAGCTTTCCTGCAATCTCGAACCACATGGCGCGGAAGGCCTGGGCGGAGGGGGTATAGGGGGCGAATTCGCCGACCGGCGCGCGGTGGTCTCCCATCTGCTCCACGTGGGTGGAATACGGGATCCAGCCTTTCAATCCGCCCTTCATGGCCTTGGGCCGTTTCACCAGCATTTCCACGTGCAGGTCCCGGTGGCGATCGACCATATTGAAAAACGGCACCACGGTCAGGTTCTTGTAGTTCTTGCTGTCGATCCAGTCGAGCACCTGCTGGAAGGCGCGTACCGACAGGTGGGTGGGGATCACCGGG
>NZ_LWEZ01000911.1:0-270 GCF_001634945.1 Alcanivorax sp. HI0044 | reverse complement strand
TACACGCCTGAATACCTCCTCAGACGCAAAACAAGCTAAAGATAGCTGACGGCTTTGCGGCGCATGCAATCGCCAGCGATTTTCAGATTTTGAATATAAGCATTTTTCGTCCAGCATCCGGCGATCGACAAGGCTAACTAGTGAGACAAACCCTGCAGCCTGCTCATCAGTGCATCCCACGATGACACTTCATTCAGCGCTCTATTTGCCATCATCGCTGGCGGGCTTGTCGACCTCGCCGGACAGCACCTCTTCCAACTCATCACGGGG
>NZ_LWEZ01000910.1:0-292 GCF_001634945.1 Alcanivorax sp. HI0044 | reverse complement strand
CAGCCATTTCTCGGTGCGCAGCACAAAGCCTTCCAGACTGGATTCCCCGGTCATCGGCATCATGATCATCAAGACGTTGTCGTTCAACCACCAGGCAAGATCCAGGCTGCGCAGGCCGCGGGCCAGCGCATCAAGAATCAGCCCTGCCTGTTCGCTGTCATCCGCGACAAACAAGGTGAGGGAGGTATCCACCCGGCCGCCCTCACGCAGACGTACCAGCGCAGCCAACTCACTGGCAATCCGGAATGGCATGGTGGGCCAGCGGTCCAACATGTCGTCGACTTCATCGCCG
>NZ_LWEZ01000909.1:0-816 GCF_001634945.1 Alcanivorax sp. HI0044 | reverse complement strand
CTGTTCCGTCGGGATAATGATGATGCCTTTTACTTCAACTGGCGCCTCAATGTACCGCTGGAATTTCAACACCCTTTCCTGCCCACCCACGAGGCCATGGCCGCGCTGAATCTGAATACGAATCAACCGGTCCACGAACTGGCCGCCAACCTGCGCCGGGCCTTCTCGGGCATTGTCGCCGGTAACGTGAAAGAGCACGGCATCCACGCCATCGAACAACACGGCCCCTACAAGCTGCACGCCCCCAACGCCCTGATGAAGCATCTGGACGAGCTGCTGAAGGCATTTGTGGAACAGCAACGCATGAAACTGCCGGGCAGCCATTACGAGCCGTGTTATGAGTTGGTGGGGTAACAGATAACGGCTAATAACGAGCCACACTGTAGGAGATTCTATGTTGTCCACCCCAGTCTTCATGAGGCAGGGGCCGGCTGATAGTCGGTGCCATTTTTCATAAGCGCGAAGGCGATACGAACCAGTTTGCGCGCCAGGATGACTAACGCTTGGGTAGTTGCCAGCCCTCGATCCAGATAAGCCTGATAGACCCCTGCCCAACGCTTGCTCCGGCGAGCGGCCATGGCCGCGCAGTAAAGCAGCCTGCGAGCTTCTGAGTCCCCTTTCTTGGTCAGTTTTCGCTTGCCGGTTTTGGTGCCTGAGTCTCTCACGTGAACGTCCATCCCCAGGAAGGCCACGAAGGCATCACTGTTCCTGAAGTCGCCCCTTAAGAAGGCCATGACCAGAGCGTAGGCGGTCAGATCGCCCACGCCCTCCAGGGCCTTGCACCGTTGCACCTGTTCGCTGAGCCCAGCGTCTCTT
>NZ_LWEZ01000908.1:0-530 GCF_001634945.1 Alcanivorax sp. HI0044 | reverse complement strand
AATGAAGATTTGTCGTGGATTTAAGGGCAAGCCCCGGTTTCTGATGAGGGCTGTTTTTTCGCCTTGCGGGGTGCCTGACGCCTAAACCCGCAATCACATCGGTGGTGGTGTGGGTTTCAATTTTATTGCGTCAGGCATGCGGCTTCAGGTTTCAGGCTTTTTCTGTAATCGACGCAGCAGGGACGATGTATCCCAGCGGCCCCCACCCATGGCCTGAATATCCCGGTAAAAGTCGTTTATCTGCTCCGTGACGGGCAGGGGTGTCCCGTTCCGGGCAGCTTCGTTCAGGCAGATATCCAGGTCCTTGCGCATCCAGTCCACCGCGAAGCCGTGCTCATACTGGTCGTCGATCATGGTCTGGTGCCGGTTTACCATCTGCCAGGAGCCGGCGGCCCCCTGACTGGTGGTTTCGAAGACTTTGCTGGCATCCAGGCCGGCGTTCAAGGCAAAGGCGACGCCTTCTGCAAGCCCTTCCACCAGCCCGGCTACGCAGATCTGGTTGACCATTTTGGTCAGCTGGCCACTGCCCG
>NZ_LWEZ01000907.1:0-322 GCF_001634945.1 Alcanivorax sp. HI0044 | reverse complement strand
CAGCGGCAGGGCCGGTTGATCGACCCGGTCCAGGCCCCAGGTGGCGTTACTCTGCACGGCTACGGTGGTCACCATGCGGTCCGGCTCAACCGAGATGACACCGGGCAGAATACCAAGCAAGTTTGCCTGCAGGTTGGTCAATCTTACGGTCATGCCCAGCAAGGCATGGTCATAGGTATAAAGCACCTCGCCCCCACCAATACCGGCCAGCAGCGTTTGAATAGCTGTGGTCAGGCTGGTGAGGCCCAGTTGCTCGGTGATATTCGGTGCCAGGGTCACAATGTATTGGTTTTGGATGATCTCCCCCATGGCGGGGGTATTG
>NZ_LWEZ01000906.1:0-228 GCF_001634945.1 Alcanivorax sp. HI0044 | reverse complement strand
GACTGCGCACACCAAACTGGCTGGCCAGCATTTGCTGTTCATCTGCATTCACCTTCGCCAGCAGCACCTTGCCCTGGTATTCATTGACCAGCCGCTCCAGTATCGGCGCCATCTGCTGACAGGGCTGGCACCAGCTGGCCCAGAAATCCACGATCACCGGGATCTGTTGGGATTGTTCAAGGATTTGCTGAATATTCTGCTCTGTGGCTTCAATGATAGGGCTGTTCG
>NZ_LWEZ01000905.1:0-735 GCF_001634945.1 Alcanivorax sp. HI0044 | reverse complement strand
CAGGAAACGGTGTGGAGCCCCTTGATTCTGAACGGCGACGGTTTTGGTATGCTGGCAAACCATTCCCTGGTCATGGCCAATTATGTGTCACGGGCCAATGCCGCGCTGATTGACTTGCGGAAATTGCTGCAGGAAGGGTGATAAAGGCAATTAATAGTTAACAGTGAATAATTAATAGCTGCGCGCCTAGCGCCAGTGATTTCTTGAAGCTAAGAGGCCGCGCCCAACCTTTGGACGCGGCCTCTTGCGTTTAAGGCAAAACAGACGGGTTTCGCGACGTTATTAACTCTTAATTATTCATTATTAATTCTGCTCACGCCGCGTTCTTCTCCTTCGGGGCCGGCAGGCTTTTACGCCATTCTTCGATCAACGCGCTGTTGTCGTCATCCCATGGATGGAAGCCGGGTTTCAGGTAGCTGAACCAGGCAGGGATGATGCTGCTGATCACGCCTCTGTAGCCAAACCCTTTCCACAGCCCTTTGGCCAGGGTGAGGGGTTTACGGTGCATATTGTCGCGCTTGAGCATCTGCCAGGTGAAGTAGCTGGAGAAGCCGATCAGGTAGGCGGTGCTGGAAAGGAACAGGCGCTGGCGCTCCAGGTAGTTGCCGTTCACGTCCTTGTACAGGTCGTAGGCTACGGCCTTGTGCTCGGTTTCCTCAATGGCGTGCCAGACCCACAGATCGCGCACCGCCGGGTCCATCTTTTTCATCAGGTCCGGGCGACGCAGAATGGCGT
>NZ_LWEZ01000904.1:0-379 GCF_001634945.1 Alcanivorax sp. HI0044 | reverse complement strand
AGTTCGTGATCAAGACCACACAAATAATGGCATTTTGCCATGGCCGCCAAGCAGCGAGCCTATAAATAGGGCTCCATCATATGAGCCAGTGCATTGCGCACCCGCCGCCAAGGCGCCATTTGTCGAAAGCCGGCCTGATCCAGCCGCTGTGACAGCGCGATCCGCTCATCCAGCGCGTCATCAATCTGCTCCGCCAGCTCCTCCCCATAACATTCCAGATCAAACTCGAAGTTCAATCTCAGACTGCGGGCATCCCAGTTCCCGGACCCCAACATGACCCAGTGCTGATCCACCGTCATCACCTTGCTGTGGTCAAAAGGCGGTGGCGACAGGTACAACTCAGCCCCCTCCGATACCAGCCAGTGCAAGGCATGCAGAC
>NZ_LWEZ01000903.1:0-5452 GCF_001634945.1 Alcanivorax sp. HI0044 | reverse complement strand
ATAGCTATGGGCCGCTTCGACAAACTCCCCAACGCCCCAACCCTTTATTTCTCTCGACTTTGCCAGATCAGCTGGCAAATCAGGAACGCTCACACTAGGGAAATCGAGTATTCTTTCCACGGTAGCTCTGCAGACACCTTTCAATCTTGTAATGTCTACATTCTCATCCCCAATCACCTCCCTTAACTGGCGAGAAAGACCGCTTACCAACGCAGATCGGCGACTCAGTATATTCTTCTCGGCGCACTCCCTTAACCCTTGCGTCATTAGTCTTGAAAACCCCTCCAACGACCTACGTATCGGAAGTGGCCGCACCGTTTCAATCTCAAAGGTTCGTTCTTCATAGCCGCCCATACTAAGTTTTCTGGCGAACCACGACCCCACACCCTCTTTCTCAACCCGTCGAGTTTCTTGAGAAACCCCCTCCGCCCCCTCAGCTTTTTCGTCAAACATATCCATAGCTCTTTGAATGACACTCCTTAAATCCGCCGGGAGTCGTAAATGCATATCCTCTATTTGATCTAAAAACTCTTGATTCGATGCCTCAACACCTTTATACGAAGCCACATTTAGTGCGCTTAGCCTTTCTTGAATTTTCTCTATATCACTATTTTCGACTTCACTTCGCTGCCCAGAGAGGCTCTCTAATACCGCTTCTTTTGTTTTAACAAAAGCTCGCCACTGGGCCTCAATAAAGTCATCAGACTGCGCTTCCAATATCTGAATTTTCTTCGACCTTACTTTTTCAATTGCCCTCTCCAGCTCCCTCCGACCAGATAGAACTTCAAGATTATCCATTAAATTATCAGGATTAGAAAAATAGTCTGGATAGTTTTTTTTCAGAAGCCCCATAGCGTGAGAAGCTGTTTCATCACCACTACTACCCTTCCCCAGAACCAGCGCCTCGCAAATACCTGCAGTCAAAATCAGCCGCTCCCCTTGGTTCTTCGCTATACTCTTGAGAATTTCATTCTCACAATTGGATAACGACCTCTCTGCTTGCTCGGCCATGGTGGCACGTAAAATTTCTATAGCCTGTGGCAGAACTCCTTTCGCATCTCTGCGAATACTGGAGTGCAACTGTGTATCAGCCTGGCTAGCCACAATATATATTTCCTGTGTGCCTTCACGTCCGCTCAGGCGATCCGCAAGCTCAAAATCCTGTTCACTCATGAACTGCCCCGCGGGACTCACAATAAAGGCAGCATTACACTCCTTTAAACGTTCATAAGTACGCTGCTCACGAGATTTAACTGGATCGTTAACGCCAGGGGTATCCAGAATCTCAATTCCCTTCAAGCTCTCCAGGGGCATTCCAAGATTAAGCTCACGGGTAAAAGGCATATAACGCCCCGAGGAGCCCACATAATCCATAAGCTGTGCATTTAATTCTTCCACGGTATTCGCCGTGAGCAAGCGCCGGTCTGTAAGCTCCCCCACGTTTACCGACGAATCTTTAATTCGCTTATATAAATCTGCAGCTGCAGAAAGGGCACCATCTTCACCCACTTCACGAAGAGCCTTTTTCCTAAGCAGCTCATCTTTAGGATCCGGAAGTGGCCGATTAGCACGCTCCTTCCTCTCTAAATGCTCTTCCCTGTAACGCTGAATAGCCGCATTTACTTCACGGTCGTATATTGAAGCTTTAATCTTCAAATCATCAATATCATCCTGATTAAAGAACTTTACTTCAGCGCAAAACTCACCCGCATATCCTATTGATGTCAGTGCCGCTGTCATAGGTGTCGCAGCTTTTGGAAGCACCTCTTTACCATCAAAGAGAAGCCCATTAATCAGTGATGATTTCCCCGCTTTTACACGACCAATAATACCAATCTTCAGATTTCTTCCTTCTTCCTGAAGAGTAGCCAGATGCGACTCAATCTCCTGACTACTATATACCCCATCATCTTTGATCAATCTTTTAATCGATGCATCACAGATATCATCATATTTAGCTAGAATGCTTTCTAAAGACTGGCGCGCCGAAAGAAGCCGATCTTTGCTCACTGTCATCAAACAATCACCTTTCTTGCATTCTCGTTAATCGCAGCCAGAATTTCTTCTAACTGTGATATGTTGCTTTTTATAGCTTGCAAATCCTCAGCCGCAGAGCTTGCAACCTCATCATATACTCTCTTCTGATTTTCAACCTTTGACGACACTTGCTCAGAAACAACTCTAATAATTTCGCTCTCGGTGGCATTAAGAGAATCCACGACCTGCGGCCTAACCTGTGACAAGACACTTGGAATTACTTGAGAGGATATGGCCTTTCGGTATTGTTCTGTCTCGCTTTTCTCACGGAACGCGTCAAAAAGCGCGCCAATAACCCCAGGAAGTATTGAAAAAACAACCTTCAAGACCGGATGCGGAATAGCTAATGCCGCCGTTGAAAGCATTCCCCCAACCGTTTTTCCTGCCCCCTCTTTCCCTGCATTCCCACGGGACGACGGGTTATCTCCCAGACCCGCAAGAGCAGACATAGCCTCGCTTTCAATTACTGAAATCATATTGTCGATCCAATTACCTTCGGATGAGAGGGAAAGCCCATTCAGAGATATATCGCCCGAAAATTGATATGCCACATCTTTGGTGATACGCCGAACGGCTTGCTGAATTTCCACCGTAAGCGTGGAACGGACAAGATCAGCAATACCGCGACACATTGCGTCCTCCCCACTTCGAGCCATCACAACAATTTCATCCAATGAACCATTGAGAGAGGCCTCCAATCTGCGCAAGACATGCTCGGCTTTCTCAGACAGGCGCCCTTCTCCTATTTCAGAAAGCATTTTCTCCCGCTCACTCTCAATTTTTATCAAGCTATTTTTTGCATTTTCAACTTGACGATTCAAATCGTCTTCCGACCCCGAAAGCGCACTAATCAACGTATTAATATGTGCACAAGCATCAAAATAGAGTGATTTAACCTGATCAAGGAAGATGCCATCAAACAATGACGATGCATCGGCTTCTTCCAGGGAGGACAGAAGATCTGCCACATCCTCCATATTGATTTGCCCCACAGAATCATCACCGGAAATTGATTCCATTTGCTCAGACACATACTGATGCGTGGATTTCAATTCCTCAGGGGAAGCCAAGTCCGTCATAGTTAAAAACACTTTGACATAACGCCCAAGCCCCATAATTTCATCAAGCCTTCGTACGTCTTGCCGACTAACTGTGCCCGCTTTTGCATTAACCATATACAAATACAATGCACCGCTTGTGATATATCGAAGGATTGCTTGGTTGTGCTGATCGAGACCGGAATCAAAACCCGGCATGTCGACAAGCACCAGCGGCTGAATCTCTTTCAACTCTCGGGAGTTAACATAGACCCTCACCACCTGATAACGCTCTGCTTCCGAAGACAGCACTGGTAGTTGGTCAACTCTATATTCGCGCCATTCACCTGACTGAGTCTGTGCCATCAAGCATTCAGATTCTGAATATCGAAGCTCTGCCGGGATAGCCGTTTCAGGTGTAACTTTCTCAGGAAGAATATTGCGACCAATCACCTTATTCAGTGCTGTAGACTTTCCTGTACTAAACCCTCCAACAACTGGCACATAAATTTCACCCTGGCTAACAGAAGAAGAAACCTGATCAAGCTCTTCGCCCCATTTTCTACCCACTTCTTCCATCATTGATGGAGCGGAATCTACTGCCTGAAAAAAATATTCGCCCAACCCTTTAATATAGTTAGCCAACTGTTCTTTTCTTTTAACTTCCATAACCACACCAATCCTCAGCATTCCAAAAAATCAAATAAAAAGAGCACCTTCACTCCTCGCTTACTTCCTTGGCCAGCCAAACTTGCCCTGCGGTAACAAGGATGCCAATAGCTTCTTTCGCCAATTTCTTTGCTTCTTCAGACGAGAACAGGGAATCTTTTCCTGAAAATTCATCTATCAACCCCGGAAGGTCATCAACCATTTCCTGCATCGTGTCTGATGACGCCCACAGATTCCCGGATGGATCCAGCAATCTATACGGCTTTAAAGGGCTAACCTTATCCAAGGTCTTGTTGTACTGGATTCGCCATCCTTGCTCTGAAACTTTGTCACTCCAAAATACTCCAGCATCCGCTGTCGCCGTTCCGAATAAACGCCTTACAGACATAACCACCTCAGGATATCTTATTTAAAAATCTCGCGATCACCCCAGTTCGCCTGGTTTCAATCTCCTCACAACCACAGCGCGGGCATTCATCCACCCATTCGCCTGGTGTCAGTACATCGCTTTTTGGCCTTACGCCCTTCTTCCAGCCGCATCGCGAACAATTCAAGACAAAAGGCTCTGGTCGAATCGGCATAACCCCAATCCTCCTAACAGCATAAAGGCGCTCTGGCCACATGCCAGAGCGCCTTTATTAATTTATCTACTGAACATTAAGAATGATGGACTTGGGACCAAGCAGGTCCGTCTCCCCGTTCACAGACTCCACATAAACCTCGTACTGCTCTTTATCTTCCAGGGACACGCTTATTTTCCTACCTGTCCAGGTCTGGCCCGAGTCGTAGTAAGTGCCGTCCACATCATAGCGAGCCTTCCAAACAATCGATTCCGGGTGCACAAACCCGTTTTTATCAAATAAGTAAGCCTCTAAACTTAAGCTTTCTCCGGTTTTTATATCTCTATTTTTCGGGCCCAGAACATAGACACCGTAGCTCTCTGGCATAGGCTTTCCGTTATCACTAACAATGCAGTGATCTCCTGTTGCGGCACCTGTTCCAACAGACTCATTCCCTTGCATGTGTGCTTCATAACTACATCCAGCGACGGAAAACCCTTCATTGAATAATGCTGCAAGACGCTCAAAACCATCGGTCCGTCCGCCCCAATATGTATAAATATTGCTGAGATCAGGAGAATTAACTACCAAGCCACTCCACAGATATAGCTGCGAAGACAACACAGAAGAACCACTTAAAAGCGATCTGTATGAAGTAACATCCTCCACATCAAACACTGTTCCTATAGAAACAACATCTCGCAGTGTCAACCCAGCATTTGCCGTTAATGTAGCCCTCTTTATTCCAACACCTTCCAAACTTGAGGTTCCCGAATAACCAGAAACGTTCAAATAACTTATTTTATCGCCGACAAGCTCTTCATTGTCGTAGTCAAAATCCATTTCACCGACAAAACGTATTCCAGCCCAAGCACCATCAATATTATTGGGTGAGGTCTTGATAGTGACAGGAGACACGGCCGTCCCATTCACATTCACACCGCTCTCCGCCACGATATACCAGTTACGATCCACTTGCAGAACGGCCCCCGCATCAATCAATAGGCGCTCATTAAACGTCGTATCACAGGTTACGAAATGGTTTCCGGCTGTCACCTTTATCGGGTCGACATAGTTACCACAAATATTGCCCGTCACTTCCACGTAGGGGATATCAACGCAGATGTTGTCTTCGATTTCCTGGTTTTC
>NZ_LWEZ01000902.1:0-467 GCF_001634945.1 Alcanivorax sp. HI0044 | reverse complement strand
CAGTACCAGCCAGCTCACTTTCAGGGTGGAAACCCCAGCCGCACGAATCACCGACAGCTCACCGCTATTGGCCAGCAGCCCCAGACCAATCAGGGTGCCCAGCAAAATGGCCATGGGCATGTACTCGTAAAAGCGTCGCGGCGTGGTAGTCAGGATAAACTGTAGCGCTTCCATGACCTGATAATTGCCGCGGAGAAACTCCAGCTCATAAACAAAGCCGAACAGACAATCCAGCCCGACAATAATAAACAGTATGGCCAGAGTCGGGATCATCACCGCCCGCCAGAAGTAGCGCTTGAGCAATCTCATGAGCGCGCCCTCCGCCGGAACAGGCGCCGGCCAAAGTAGAGCAGAAAGACCACCGCCCCAGCGCTCAGGTGGATCCAGATCATGCTCAGGTACCAGGGCAGCGCCCCTTTATGGTCTTCAATGGCGCTGCGACATACCAACAACATGCCCACGTACAA
>NZ_LWEZ01000901.1:0-573 GCF_001634945.1 Alcanivorax sp. HI0044 | reverse complement strand
GGGGGCGGCGAGTCAAGGATACATGGCGACGCATAGTGCCACCGGCACTAAGACTGACGCACAAATTGTTGAAATTCCCCAATCCGTTTCCGTGGTCACCCGTCAGGAAATGGATGACCGTGGCTCTGAAACGGTGATGGATGCCGTGCGTTATACCGCCGGGGTGCAAACCGAAGGGCAAGGTATCGACAGCCGGGTGGACGATATTCGCATCCGGGGTTTCGATGCCTCCAGCTGGAGCAATAATCTGTACCTGGATGGGTTGCGTATGCCCCGGGGTGGTCAGTGGACTACGCCGCAGATCGATGCCTATGGCCTGGAGCGGGTGGAAGTGTTAAAGGGGCCGGCTGCTGTGCTTTACGGTCAGGTGGCTCCTGGCGGTCTGGTCAACATGGTCGCCAAGCGACCGACCTATGATCAAACCAATGAAGTGGTGCTGGAAGCTGGCAGCTTTGACCAGTACGAAGGCTCCTTCGATGTGGGCGGGGACCTGGGCAAAAGCGGCAAGGTGATTGGCCGTTTGGTGGGGAGCTACAACGACGGCGATTCCCAGGTGGATGAAACCGAACTGAG
>NZ_LWEZ01000900.1:0-281 GCF_001634945.1 Alcanivorax sp. HI0044 | reverse complement strand
TCATCGCCAAAGCGGGTTTCCACCCGCCCCAGAGTCCGGCGGTTTTCATTGCGTTTGTCTTCTGCGCCCACGGACAGGGCCGTGGCATCCTGATTGGTCTGTCCGTCCAGCGTCTGAATCCACTCCATGGACGGCGACACAGTCAGACCCGGCTCGATCTCGATGTCAGACTTCACACCATTGGCTGCGGCCACATCGCGGCCATCCACGGCACCGCGCAAACGGTACTCGGAATACACATCGGTATTGCGGGTAATCGCAGAACGCACACCTGTGGTGAA
>NZ_LWEZ01000899.1:0-700 GCF_001634945.1 Alcanivorax sp. HI0044 | reverse complement strand
TGCGTCGCTCAAGGATGCCATAGCGTAGATCTGGGCACTTGCGGCTTAGGTGACAAGCCGCACCGACGCCGGAAAGGCCCGCGCCAATGATCAGCACGTCGAGGTGTTTATGTTTCATGGTGTAAGTCTCCGATCGGTGGAGCGTATGTGATTTCCTTGCGGGTCAAGGTGCTGAAGAAAGTCCAGCACTGCTCCGGTAAAAATACTGTTGCGGTCACCCGCTACCATATGACCTGCTTGATGGATTACTCGGTACTTGGCATGTGGCACGAGGGCTAATAATTCCTGGGCTCCTGCTTCGCTGAGTACATCACTGTGATGGCCGCGGATGAGTAATATCGGTAATTTGAGTTTGCTTGCTGCAAGATTGAGTCGCGCTCGGCCGAACATGCCTTCATTTGCTTCAGGGATTACCGCATGATCAAGAAACGCAGGATCCCAGTGCCAATGGAGACGGCCATTAGCGTCCTGGCGGAGGTTTTTTCGCAAGCCCTGTGAGCTTGATGGTGCTTTTCGTGTTGGGTTATAGGCAGCCACGGCATCCTGAACCTGATCCAGAGAGTCGAAACCGTCAGGGTGGCGGCGCATGAACTCAATCACCCGGCGAACGCCTTTGGTCTCAAGCCGTGGGGCCACATCCACCAGTACCAGACCTCGACAGGGCAAGGGGGGCTCCTCCCCAAGGGTAAGCATGGCCGTC
>NZ_LWEZ01000898.1:0-529 GCF_001634945.1 Alcanivorax sp. HI0044 | reverse complement strand
AGGACGGCAATGGCGCTGTCCAGGCGCGCTTTCACTGCGGCAGGCACCGGTGTTTGGTGCTGTTTGAGAAGCCGCTGCATTTCCTCGCGGGCGTCAAACTGTTGCTGCTTCATGACACTGGGTAGTTGCTCTAGCTGCCATTGCAAGCGGCGCTGGCGCTCCGGTTCCGGGCTGGGCACACCGGCCAGGGCCTCAAAGGCCACGGCCAGGGTAAGAGCGGAGTCAGTATTCGCACCACTTTCTGGTTGGTCAGCGGATTCGACACTTTCCGTCAGGGCCACAACGGCGTCACGGAGCTGCTGCCACTGCTGCCAACGACTGAGTTGCTGAAGTCGCTCGCTGGCGCGCCGCTTCAGTTGCTGTGCTTTGCGAACCAGCGGCTGGGGCTGATTGCCATCCAGGTGCTCGTCCACGGCTGCAGCCGCGCTGCGTAGACTGTTCGCTGTGTCAGCGCTAAACGGTTGCGTCAGTGATACCTCCAGCGCATCAATGTGCGTGGTCAGCATCTGGCTCGCTTGCTCCTGTTGCT
>NZ_LWEZ01000897.1:0-477 GCF_001634945.1 Alcanivorax sp. HI0044 | reverse complement strand
ATAACGACGAGCTGATGACCGGTGTGGAGCTGGGTGTGCAGCGCGCGTTCTTCAAGCATGTGATTCTGGATCTGGGTACCCGTCAGGCTTACAGCCAGGATCGGGAATACTGGGAAGGCCAGGTTTATGCCGGCGTTAATCTGGCCTTTGGTATCAGCGATGACGACGGTGGCAGCAGTGACGATGAAGTGGTTGCTGCAACCCCCGCGGAAGTGGTGACTGGTGACAGCGATGGCGATGGTGTTAACGACGACAAGGACCGTTGCCCGAACACTGCTTCTGGTGCAGTAGTGGATGCGGACGGCTGTCAGGTCTACGAGTCCATGCAGAATCGGGAAACCTCGGTGATCTACTTCGGCTTTGATCGCGACACCATTCAGGGTCAGTTCAGCGATGAAATCAAAGGTGTGGCGGATCGCTTGAATGCCGGCGAGCAAGGGCGCATCCGTGTGGAAGGCCATGCTGACAGCACTGGCC
>NZ_LWEZ01000896.1:0-300 GCF_001634945.1 Alcanivorax sp. HI0044 | reverse complement strand
ATTGTGTGTAATCCAGGCTGATGGTTCCGGTACTGTCAGAGAGCGTTTGCGTAATCCCGCCTCCAATATAATCCCCTGGTTCGCTGTTGAGGTGAATGGTACCTCCGGCTGTGGCAACGGCAGGGGCCAGAATGCAAGGCAAAAGGCTCATTAACGTCAGTTTCATCGTTCCCCCTTGTGTGGTCTTGGTCCGGTTTGATACCGGTGTCACAAGGAGTATAGGAATCGCCGGGGCCGGGAATGTGCGATATATCGGACAGTGCTGTAGGCCATCACGTTAATGTCAGGGGGTGTGACCGT
>NZ_LWEZ01000895.1:0-511 GCF_001634945.1 Alcanivorax sp. HI0044 | reverse complement strand
GATGCCGACACAATGGCACCTGCCACAGCCCGGCGCGTTTCAACCAGCTGGGAGCAATAACAATCCCTTCCTGCTCCAGATGCGTGGATACCGGCATGGATCCGGGGCTGTGGGCGCCAATATTGGCATGGTGAGCCCGGGACACGGCGAAGCCGATCAGGGTCTGCGACTGAAATACCGGAGCAATCACGGTCACATCCGGCAGATGCGTGCCGCCCAGATAGGGATCATTCACCACCATCAGGTCCCCGGACTGCCAAGTTCTGCCACTAACCAGATCCGCCATGGCGTAGGCCATGGAGCCCAGATGCACGGGAATATGCGCAGCCTGAGCACATAAACGGCCCTGAGCATCAAAAATGGCACAGGAAAAATCGAGCCGATCCTTGATGTTCGGAGACAGGGCACTGAGACGCAGCACCGCGCCCATTTCATCGCAGACACCGGCAAGGCGGTTGGCAAAAATACTCAGCTGGACAGCATTCATAAAGGCGATCAATAAATAATAATG
>NZ_LWEZ01000894.1:0-363 GCF_001634945.1 Alcanivorax sp. HI0044 | reverse complement strand
AGTTGATCATCATGCGGCCCATCTGCGGGTTGCGGTCGAAGAAATCCAGCACCACCCAGAACACCTTGCTGAGCCGGTCGCGGAACGTATCAATACCGGCAAGATGGTCCAGCATCCGCTCGGCCAGCTGTTCCAGGCCGTGATGCAAACAGGCGCTCAGCAGCGCCTCCTTGCTGCCCTGCGCGTCATCCCCGTAGTAGCGATAAAGCGTTTGCAGGCTGCAGCGGGCGGCCCGGGCGATTTGTTGCAAGGTCACATGGTGGAATTCCGAATCGGCGAAGACCTGCACCGCCGCCCACTCGATCCGCTCCCGCACCGCCGGATCCTGCCGGGACATCGGCACTGCTTCGGTCGTTTTCTGCA
>NZ_LWEZ01000893.1:0-7483 GCF_001634945.1 Alcanivorax sp. HI0044 | reverse complement strand
GGTACTGATGCAGGGTCAGCGCATGAAGGCTGACAAGGCACAAAAAATCGGCCTGATTGAGCTGGTAGCCGATCGCGATGAGATGATGGCCAAGGCCCGTGAGTGGATCAAGGCGAACCCCAAGGCCATGCAGCCCTGGGACCAGAAGGGTTACAAAATTCCGGGCGGTGATCCGAAGAACCCGAAATTTGCCGTTAACTTGCCGGCGTTCCCGGCTAACCTGAAGAAGCAGGTCAAGGGTGCCAACTACCCGGCGCCACTGGCGATCATGTCTGCGGCCATCGAAGGTGCTGCGGTAGACTTCGATAACGCCTCGCTGATTGAAGGCCGTTATTTCGTGTCACTGGTGACCAGTCAGGTCGCCAAGAACATGATCACTGCATTCTTCTTCAACCTGCAGGCCATCAATGGTGGCGCCAGCCGTCCCGATGGCGTGGAAAAATTCCGTGCCAAAAAAGTCGGTGTTCTGGGCGCAGGTATGATGGGCGCAGGCGTGGCCTATGTAACAGCCCGTTCTGGCTCGCATGTGGTGCTCAAGGATATTTCTGCCGAGAACGCGGAGAAGGGTAAAGATTACTCCCGCAAACTACTCGACAAGGAAATCTCCAAAGGCAAGATGACCGAGGAAAAGAAAGAAGAGATCCTCGGCCGCATTACTGCCACTGCAGATGCCAAAGATCTGGAAGGCGTGGATTTTGTGATTGAGGCTGTGTTCGAGAACACCGAGCTGAAGCACAAGGTGTTCCAGGAAATTGAAGACGTGGTTAATCCGGATGCGGTGCTGGGCTCCAACACCTCCTCCTTGCCGATTACCGGCCTGGCCAAAGGTGTGAAGAAAAAGGATAACTTTATCGGTATCCATTTCTTCAGCCCGGTAGACAAGATGCCGCTGGTGGAAATTATCTGTGGCAAGGACACCTGCCCCGAAGCGCTGGCCAAGACCTATGATTACTGTCTGCAGATCAAGAAGACCCCGATCGTGGTCAACGACGCCCGTGGGTTCTTTACCACCCGCGTGATCGGCACCTTCGCCAACGAAGGGATCGCTATGCTGGGCGAAGGCGTCAATGCCCAGTCCATTGAGCAGGCGGCCATGCAGGCGGGTTACCCGGTAGGTACTCTGAATCTGATCGATGAAATCAACATGGAAACCGCGTTGAAGATCGGTAAAGCAGCCCGTGATGATGCCAAGCGTGAAGGCACTGAGCTGCCGCCGGAACACCCGGCGGAAGTGGTCATGAAGAAAATGGTCGAAGAACTGGATCGCCCGGGCAAGCTGCAGGGCAAAGGTTTCTACGAGTACCCGGAAAACGGCAAGAAGCACCTGTGGCCTGGCCTTACCGATGCCTTCGGTGGCAGCAAGGACATGCCGTTTGAAGACATCAAGGAACGGATGATGTTCATCGAGTCCCTTGAAGCGGTGAAGTGCTTTGATGAAGGCGTGATGGATTCCGTGGCAGATGCCAACATCGGCTCGATCTTCGGCATTGGTTTCCCCGCCTGGACCGGTGGTGTGATGCAGTACATCAACCAGTATGAAGGCGGCTTGCGCGGTTTTGTTGCGCGCGCCCAGGAACTGGCCAAGTTGTACGGTGAGCGCTTTAACCCGCCGGCTTCACTGTTGGAAAAAGCGGAAAAAGGCGAAATCTACAAGTAACCCTTGAGATTGCGTTTCTTCAAAAAGGCCCGGCTTATCCAGCCGGGCTTTTTTGTGATGCAGCGCCGGCTGCCGGTGGCTTTCGCTATCTCTTTGGGGGTGTACTCAAGGAGTAATCTGAAAATTAGCGGTACGACGAAAGCATAAAGGCGAGGGGGGCACAAAATGAAGACGTCAGCCGCAGGTCTAGTGGTTGCTGAGGCTGGATAATCAGGCAAATCCTGACATTTGCTCGGAACCCGATGCCATGAGGAGCCTGAAAAGAGTCGGGTCAGCCAGCGGCGGGGGAGACGGGAACGCTGTCGTGGTGGGAAGCAAGCCTGCTGTTGAGCCAGGTGCGCAATTCACTGGGGCGCAAGGGCTTGGGCATCAGGGTGTCGCCGCCGGCGTCCAGGCATTGCTGGAAACAGGCTTCACTGTTGTTGCCGGAAATAAACAGGATCGGGATGTGGGGGTTGCCGTTGCGTACGTCGCGGGCCACGGTGAACCCATCCAGAATGGGGAGTTCCACATCCAGGATCAGTAGGTCGATGTCCCGTTGATGGTAAAGACGCAGGGCGGCCTCACCGTCTGCGGCCAGTACATACTGGTGGCCGAGCTCTTCGATGATGCGGCAGATGATCAGGCTGACAGCCTTGTTGTCTTCAACGACGAGAACATTCATTAGTGATTTTTATCGTAGACAGCGCAGGATAACAAGGGTGAAATCTGTGTGAAGGCGGGTTTTTCCTGCCAGAATCACGATGCAACGGTTTTGTAGCGGTAGACAGTATGTTAATTCCGGCCAGTTTCTTTATGATTGACGCTCCCGGACTCTTTAAAAACAGCAGGCCGGTAAATAATAAACGTGCCGATGACAATGCTGACGGGTACGGATTCGCTTAATGGCAATGCCAAGAGCCGCTGAATAATGCCTTGCAGGCTCAGGCTTTCAGGCTGGCTCACAATCCAGGCGCAATTTTGACGGTGTGTCCACTCATCAGAAAATTGCAACAACGAGTATGTGCCAGCCTGAAAGCCCCGGAGAGCGAGGCGTTATTCAGAGGCCGCCTAAGGTGTGAGGGTGGAGGTCGATGTACCATCGCAGAACGATCAATATTAATCGGGTAGTGAAGCTATTGCAGGGCGCCGCCCGTTCCGGTGCCAGCATTCCCGAGATTCTGGACAAGTGTAATATTCCCCGGCAAGTACTGGATGATCCGGATGGGACCATTGAGAGGGATACCTTTATCCGGATGATGTTGCTGATCATGACTCAGACCCAGGACGAGTTTCTGGGGTTTGGTCAGGGCCGAAAATCAAAGCCCGGCACCTTCTCCATGATGGCTCATGCGGTGATCAACTGCCCGAACCTGGGGGCGGCGGTGGAGCGGGGTATTCGCTTCTACGACTTGTTCGAGCTAAGCCTTCAGTCACGCATTGAGCGTGATGGCGATGTGGCCAGGCTTATTGTGGTCGCTGACCCGCGTCTTGATTTCCGCGAAGTGATTATCGAAGCCTCCCTGTTTATCTGGCTGCGCTTCATGAGCTGGCTGGTGGGCAAGGCCATTGAGCCCCAGCAGGTGAAGCTGGATTACTCTGATGTGCGCAATGACGAGGAGCATCGCTTCCTGTTCGATTGTCCTATCGAGTATTTGTCTGATGGTAATGCGGTGACGTTCCGGGCGGACTTCCTGGACTTGCCCTTGGTGCAGAACGAGCTGTCTCTGTCCAAGTTCCTGAAGGAGTCGCTGGCCCAGTTGTTCGACGGCAACATTCACAATGTGGGCCTGCCGGCACAGATTCGCGCTATTATTTCCAATGAATATGGCAACAGCTTCCCGGATTTCACGGAAATCTGCAGCAAACTGAACATGACTCCGCAGACTCTGCGGCGCCGCCTCAAGGATGCCAACACCAGCTATCAGGAAATCAAGGATGCCATCCGCAAGGATGCGTCGGTGTATTACCTGTCCAAGCCGGATCTGAGCATCGATGAAATCGCACTACTGATGGGCTTCAGTGAAGCCAGTTCGTTCCACCGGGCCTTCAAGAAGTGGACCGGAAAAACACCGTCCAATTTCCGTCGAGAGCATTTTGGCGTCAACCTTTAACGGGGCGCCATCCTGTCTCTCTCACTGACGATCAGCCTCGAGAGCTTCCATGACAGTCAATGATGCCGACACGGCACGTCTGCTGGTTACTTGCCCGGATAAGCCGGGAATCATCAGCGCGGTGAGCACCTTCCTATACAACCACGGTGCCAACATCACCGATTTCGATCAGCATTCCAGTGATGCCCATGGCGGCACCTTCTTCCTGCGCCTGGAGTTTCAGACGCCAGAACTGGATTGTTCCCGGGAAGCGCTGCGAAACAATTTTGCCAGACGGGTGGCCGAACCCTATGGTATGCAGTGGCAAATCAGCTACGCCAGCGAGAAAAAGCGCATGGCGGTGCTGGTGTCACGGCACGACCATGTGCTCATGGACCTGTTGTGGCGCACCTCCCGGGGCGATCTGCCTGCCACCATTCCCATGGTGATCAGTAATCACGATGACCTGCGCGACGAAGTCGAGCGCTTTGGCATCGAGTACCACCATATACCGGTCTCCGCAGACAACAAGGCCGAGGCGGAAGCCCAGACGCTGTCCAAACTTGAAGGCAAGGTTGATGTGGTGGTGTTGGCGCGCTACATGCAGATTCTCAGCCCGGAGTTTGTTTCTCACTACCCGCATCGGGTGATCAACATCCACCACTCCTTCCTGCCGGCTTTCGTGGGCGCGAACCCCTACCAGCAGGCCCACGACAAGGGCGTAAAACTGATCGGTGCCACCAGCCACTATGTGACAGAGGACCTGGATCAGGGGCCGATTATCGAGCAGAACGTGCAGCGAGTAAGCCACCGCCATTCTGCAGCTGAGCTGCGCTCACTGGGGCAGGATGTGGAGCGACAGGTGATGTTGCGTGCGGTGCGTTGGCATCTGGAAGATCGGGTGATCGTGGACGGTAACAAGACCGTGGTGTTTGTGAAGTAACGCGAGCAGGCGGCACGCTACACGCACCACGCCAAGAGAATCCCATCGCGTGCAAGCGTGAAGCATGCTGCTTGTTGCGGCCTAATTGCTATAACGCAGGCCGATGCCCATTGTGCCGTAACTTTCAGATTCCAGCTGGGTCTGTTGATAATCTGCCGTTAGTGACAGGTTCTCGAGTAGAGGCACAGCCAAGCCGATACCCAGGTAGGGTGCAATGCCGCTCTGGCTATCGCTTACGGGGGAATCGTTGACCGTGTTTACGGTGCTGCCACCGCCGTCCAGCAAGATTCTGTCCTGGCGGTTTTCCAGCTTGAGGTTGTAAATATAGCCGCCACCACGAAGGTATAGCCAGTAAGGTGACTGCCAGAGCGCCCCCACCGTGAAACCGCTTAGATCCAGAGAATCTTCTTCCTGCACCAGGACGGAGCTTGCCCCGGCGTTTTGTTCGGAAACACTGGGCGCGCGGGTGAACTGGCTGTTATTGGAGACTTCGCTTTGGCTGACAAACCCGCCTTCCAGCCCGAAACGGCTGTTTTTTCCCAGCGTTACACTGTTTAGCCACAGTCCAATCTTAATATTCAGCCCGTCCGCCGTATCGAACCCGTATGGGTCCATGTCGGCTCGCATCATCTGGGCCTCGGCATAGAAATCCACATCCGGTGGGGCCAGCTCTTCGTCGGCATGGGCAAGGGAAACCAGGGCAGTGAAGCTCAGGGTCAGCGGCAGTGTTATTTTCATTATTGATCCAGCCGTTGTGATAAGGACAATGGGCCACATTGTAACCAGCGCGAGACCTTCATGCACAGTGACTTGTTGAATTCCCAGTCCGAAACCCTGCTGGCCCTGTGCCGGCCGGGTTTTGAAACGGACCTGGCTGCCGAACTGAATTTCCATGCGGCAGACCAGATGGTGGCCGGTTACCCCCGCGCGACCGCCAACAGCGGGTACGTGCTGTGGCACAGCCAGCAAGGTTCGCTGGCCAGCCTGCAGGACAGCGGGCTGATTTTTGCGCGCACGCTAAGCGTGTGTGTGGGTGAGTTCACCGATATCGGCGACGACCGAATTACCGCTCTGTGGCCCCTGCTGGAGCAGGCGGCACCGTTTTCCGAGCTCTACCTGGAACACCCGGATACCAATGAAGGCCGCGAGTTGCAGCGTTTCCTGCGGGGGTTTCGCAAGGCGCTGGAGCCGCGCTTGAAAAAAGCCGGTTTGCTGCGGGCAAAGGCAAAACAACGGGTTCACCTTTTCTTCAGTGACTCCCACAACGGCTGGGTCAGCACTAGCCCCGGCGCGATACCACTGGTGGAAGGCGGCGTGCTGCGCTTGCGGCTGCCTGCGGAGGCGCCAAGCCGCTCTGCGCTGAAGGTGGAAGAAGCCCTGATCCGCTTCTTCGGCAGCGCCGATGCACTGAATGCCAGGACGGCGGTGGATCTGGGCGCCGCCCCGGGCGGCTGGAGCTGGCAGCTGGCACGGCGGGGGATTCGTGTTCAGGCGGTGGACCACGGCAAGATGGATCCGCGCCTGCTGGATGAATACCCGGTGCAGCACGTGTCCGGGGATGCGTTCACCTGGCGTCCGCGCAGCAAGGTGGATCTGGTGGTATGCGATGTGGTGGACAAGCCCGCCCGTACCTTGCAGCACATGGAAAAGTGGCTCACACAGGGGTGGGCCAATGCCGCGCTGTTCAATTTGAAGCTGCCGATGAAACGGCGCTTTCAGGAAACCTGGCAGCTGCTGGAAAAACTCACCACGGCCATGGGGCGCATGGAGCATTTAGGTGAACCGGTGATCAAAGCCGCCCACCTGTATTACGACCGGGAAGAAATTACCGTGTGGGCCAGCTTCCACCGGGATTACTAAGCGTGGTCTCTGGGCGCGGTAGAAGTATGCCTCTATTCGCCACCCTGGCTATGTTGTACTTCGCTCAGGGTCTACCTGCTGGGTTGCTGGGGAAATCCATGCCGGCGCTGGCCCGTGATGCGGGATTGTCGCCGGAATGGATTGGCTTGCTGGCTTTGCCTGCCTTGCCGTGGGCGCTGAAGTTTATCTGGGCGCCCTGGGTTGATCGCTGGGGCAGCGGCGGCCCCGATCATCGAAAACGCTGGATTCTGGCCTGCCTGGCCGGGGTGGTGGCAGTACTGGCTGTGGCTGCCATGTTGCCCCAAGTCTGGCTGTTTGGTGCGGGTTTTGCCGTGCTTATCGTCATGCTGTTTCTGCTCAACCTGTTCAGTGCCACTCAGGACATTGCCACCGATGGTCTGGCCGCCCGGCTACTGACGCCGAGGTTGCGTGGCCTGGGTAACAGCGTTCAGGTCAGTGGTTACAAGATCGGGATGATTCTGGGCAGTGGCGCCTTGTTGATTCTGGTCGGCTGGCTGGGCTGGCAAGCTACGCTGTTTACCGTTATTGCGATGTTGCTGTTGGTGGCGCTTACTGCCTGGCGATTTGATGAGCCTCTTGAACCGGTGCGCCCACGCAAACCGGTGACCCTGCGGTGGTGGCTGCGCCAGTTGGCCCTGTTCTGGCGGCGGCCGGGTTTGGCTGTTTGGCTGCTCATCCTGCTTGGCTACAAAGTGGGGGATGGTTTTGGCGCCCGCATGATCAAACCCTTCCTGGTCGATAGTCACTGGACCCTGGCAGAAATCGGCACCCTGGACCTGGTGGCCTCATTGGTCGGGCTGGCAGGTGCCGGGTTGGCGGGGCTGACAATGATGCGGTTAAGTCGTCGCGTAGCCCTGTTCGGGTTTGCCGGTTTGCAGGCGCTGTCGTTTATTGGCTGGTGGTGGGTGGCAAGTTGGGGGGTAGATGCCC
>NZ_LWEZ01000892.1:0-289 GCF_001634945.1 Alcanivorax sp. HI0044 | reverse complement strand
ATTTCCCCGACCACTATGACTTGTACGCCAAAAAGGAATTCACCTACAACGGTATCACCCAGCAGAACCGTAACCTGCTGCTATGGCGTGACCCCACCGTAGACGGACTGAAAACCGGCCACACCGACGAAGCCGGTTACTGCCTGGTGTCTTCCGCCAAGAAAGACAACATGCGACTCATCGCTGTGGTCATGGGCACCGCCTCCGAAAGCGCCCGTGCCCGCGAATCCCAGAAACTGCTGACTTACGGTTTCCGCTTCTTCGAAACCTACAAGGCATATAGCGCCGG
>NZ_LWEZ01000891.1:0-772 GCF_001634945.1 Alcanivorax sp. HI0044 | reverse complement strand
TTGGCGTGCAGGGTACTGGCATCACTGTTGGGGCGCACCAGTGCGACTACCTCCCACTGTTTGTCGAGAAGCTGGTCGATAATGTGCCCACCGAGAAACCCCCGGCCCCCGCTGATAAATGCCACTGGCATGGTTGGTATCCTTCTTTGGCTGACGCTTGTTGCTTCTTCTATACGCACCGAAACGGACGCTGGCAACTGCTTTGTCTTCCCAGTGACTTGCTTCTAAAGGTTCATCGCAGGGTTGAGTGATGAGCCGATTTCAGGATTTGCCTCAATCCTACCCTGGTTGCCGCAGGACGCCGGGTGCCCGACGGCGGACGCTTGCATTCAAAACCTGAAAATCTTGGCTCCTATGCGCTCTTCGCAAAACGCATTACCCGATTATTTCCTGAATAATGGCCCTGAGTATTCCTCAAAATACCCCTCAAAAGAGGTACCGCAATAGTGACAAACACTCAGGCTATGGGGTTTGACGTCAGGCATCCGGCGTTGAGCGTTCGGCAAAATGCAGGGTATTCGCCATAAGCTAATCAAACGGCTAGAGCCTGTTATTCAGCCTCATCCGCGATGAACTGTTTTAAACAGCCACTTGTCGAAACTTTGACGATTTTGCTTCAACACTGGCCAAGTTGATGGGTTTTGACTATATTGCCGTTTCAAACAGGCGGGTGTAGTTCAATGGTAGAACGGCAGCTTCCCAAGCTGCATACGAGAGTTCGATTCTCTTCACCCGCTCCAGACATAAAAAAAACCGCTTTTGGCGGTTTTTT
>NZ_LWEZ01000890.1:0-251 GCF_001634945.1 Alcanivorax sp. HI0044 | reverse complement strand
CATCACATAAGTAGCCTTCACGTTGTGACTGATGGAACCGTAATAACCGCGGTTGGAAAAGTTCTTGGCGATGGCATCAGGCACTTTGATTTGCTCTGCGATCTCCAACATGGTGTAGCCCTGATTGGCCATGCGCAGGGTTTCATCATTGATGAAGCGATACATATCCCGCTGCGTGCTGATATGCTCATTGACCTTGTCCTTTCCCCACACTGGCCAGTGGTGCATGGCGTACATCACTTCCACTTCAT
>NZ_LWEZ01000889.1:0-434 GCF_001634945.1 Alcanivorax sp. HI0044 | reverse complement strand
CAACTACAGAGAGGGCCATTATTCATTCCATACCTGGAGCGTATCCACCAGACCATGCATCGAGCTATCCATAGTCAGGCAAGCACTATGGCAGTGAGGGTAGATCTCAATCTTCCTGAAAATGGGTATGTACAATCTGGGGATTGGTTTGGTTCCTTCATTCGGTCTCTAAAAGAACAGGTGGATGCGGAGCTGGAGCGACGTAAACGCGAGGGTCGATGGGTGCCTGATTGTAAATTGGGTTACATAGGCGTCGAGGAGAAGGTAGGAGGTCAGCAGGTTCATTATCATGCCTGCTTGTTCCTGAATGGTGAGATCTATCGTGGGCTAGGCGAGTTTCCCACAGGGAGGGGCTTCGATCCGGATGTGCTGGGAGATCCACGGGCTGAGCGGGCAGATAGCCTGGCTAAAAAGATTGTTATGGCTTGGGCCAG
>NZ_LWEZ01000888.1:0-687 GCF_001634945.1 Alcanivorax sp. HI0044 | reverse complement strand
CGCAGATGATGGAGCAGGTGTGCACCGATCTGCGCGACCTGATTGCTGAGCGTCAGCCGCTGGTGATCTCCATCGCGGCCGGCGTCACCGTAGGCAACCTGCGCAACTGGTTGGGTAGCACCCCGATTGTGCGTTGCATGCCCAATACGCCTTCACTGGTCCAGGCAGGGGCCACTGGCCTGTATGCCGCCGATGACGTGAGCGATGCACAAAAAGCCATGGCCAGGGAGATCCTGGGCTCTGTGGGCATTGCTTTCTGGTTCGACGAAGAGAAAGAACTGGATGCGGTCACCGCGGTGTCCGGTTCTGGCCCGGCCTACTTCTTCCTGCTGATGGAATCGTTGATCGAAGCAGCCAAGGCCCAGGGGCTGGATGCGGGGACCGCCCGGCAGATGGTGCTGCAAACCGCCTGGGGCGCCGCTCAGCTGGCCATTACCAGCGAAGTGGGCCCGGATGTGCTGCGCCAGCAGGTCACCAGCCCCGGTGGCACCACCGCTGCCGCGCTGAATGTGTTCGAAGAAGCGGGTTTCCGCGAACAGGTGCAGGCGGCCGTCGCCGCTGCCCGGGAGCGGTCCGAAGAGTTGGCGGGGTAAAAGGCGAGTGACGAGTTTCGAGTTGCGAGAAGCGAACCCCGAAGGTGGTCTTGATTTTCGCAACTCGTCACTCGCTTCTCGTTACTGTTTTTTG
>NZ_LWEZ01000887.1:0-431 GCF_001634945.1 Alcanivorax sp. HI0044 | reverse complement strand
GTCAGCATTTTTTTCATGATTATCTCCAACATTGCGGTGCCAACACCGCCAGCCTGAAAAGCAAAAAGGCCGTGACGAATCACGGCCTTTTACTATCAATTAACCACTATCAATGATCAATTGCCGTTATGGCATTTCATCCACTTCTTCCGGTTCCGGAATCATGAAGTCTTCCTTGCTGACCTTCATCATGAAGAGAATATTCGTAACCACATAAATCGACGAGTAGGTACCTACCGCCACACCCACCAGCAGAGCTTCCGAAAAAGCGCGCATGACTTCACCACCAAAGAAGTACAACGCCACCAATACCAACAGGGTCGTCACAGAAGTATTGATCGTGCGGGTCAACGTCTGGTTTACCGCGCCATTGATAATAGCCACCGGATCCGTCTGCCGGGAATTGCGGAAATCTTCACGAATGCGGTCGG
>NZ_LWEZ01000886.1:0-12088 GCF_001634945.1 Alcanivorax sp. HI0044 | reverse complement strand
ACCCGGATGCCACGCCGCTGCGTATCAGCAAGGGCTCGCTGCTTAGCGGGGAGCCACTGGAAGTACTGATTGGCGGCCAGCTGCCGGCGGGGTTTGATTCCGGTGATGTCACTGTCAGCTTCCTGTCCGATGCCTCCGGCTATTTGTCGCCGGCACCGTACAGTGCGGCCCCGGAAGCGCCACGGCGGGTGCAGCTGACCCTGGATCTGGCCTTCTCCACGGCTGACTCCCGCGCCAACGGCGCCTTCACCCAGACGCTGTTGCAGGTCGAGTTGGTGGGGCGCGCCATTGTTGAAAACGGGCGCATGGTGATTGACGCTATCGGGGTGATTGAGCCGGAAGTGCTGGGCATCGAAACCGCCTACGGCGTGCTCAGCTTCCACATGGAATCCTACGCCGACCAGGTTAATGCACCGGAACCGGAGGTGGATATCACTGGCCCCAGCCTGCAAAGCTGGCAGCCCGGTGATTACGCCGACCGTTTCCGCCCTGGCGACCCGGTGGTGTTGAACTTCGATGAAACTCCGAACCAGGACACCATCATCCCGGGCACCACCGTGAGCCTCACCGAACAGGGGGCCCAGGTGCCCTTCCAGTGGCGTCTCGACGGTGCGTCCCTGGTGCTGACACCGGACGATCCGCTGGCCTTCGGCAGCGACTATCAGGTGGCGTTTACCGATGGCGTGCAGGACCTGAGCGGCAACCCGGCAAACCCGGAAACCCTCGATTTCACCATGGTGGATGCCACCACCAACAGCCCGCGCACGCCCTACACCACCACGGTGTACCCCGGATATGGCTGCGCCATTGATCCCGGCAGCGAAGACCTGGGCAACGGTATTCAGGGTGAGTGCGCCAGTGCCTACCAGGATCAGGCCGGTGATCTGCTGCCGGTGCCCACCATGCCCGCCAACCGTGCCATCGAAGTGCAGTTCTCCCGCAACATGGCGGCCGACAGCATGGTGCTGGGCAGCACCTGCGGACAAGGCAGTGTACGGGTAGAGAAAATCGACACCGCCGGCAACTGCCTGGAAGCGGTGCCCGCTCACCTGAGCATGGAGGCCCGCAAACTGACCATTACCCCGCAACAGCCCTGGGAAGACGGCACGCTTTACCGCTATGTGCTGGCGTCCCACGAGCAGGCCGGTTGTGCCGGTGAGGTGATTTGTTCGCAAGATGACATGCCGCTGCAGACCGCCCAGTTACTGGGGCCGGATGCGGACAAGGGTGGGCCGGATATGGCGATTGCCTTCACTGGCGCCGCGGCCACCGACAATGTGCTGCTGCCGCTGCGCAACCTGCCCAAGGCCGAT
This sequence comes from Alcanivorax sp. HI0044, assembly GCF_001634945.1. Lineage (NCBI taxonomy): Bacteria > Pseudomonadati > Pseudomonadota > Gammaproteobacteria > Oceanospirillales > Alcanivoracaceae > Alcanivorax > Alcanivorax sp. HI0044. The sequence goes on along the minus strand of NZ_LWEZ01000886.1, from coordinate 10,775 downwards.
GTGAATGCCAACTTCCTGCTCGACGACAGCGAAACCAAGGCCCAGGAAGTGCCACCGGGCAGCGGCCAGTATCCCACCCCGACCAATGCCGCCAAGCTGGCGGTGCTGGACACCGGCGGGATCGCCACGGCGGCAAATATTGGCTGCAATATCAACGACACCTGCCCGGCGGATAAATTCACCTATCTCAACGGCGGTATCAACGCGGATATTGTGGGCTGGAACGACGCTGAGCAGGCGGTAGAGGTAACGCTGTACCCGCCTGTGTTGATGACAACCAACACCGACGTCTACGCACAGATTGCCGGCCTGGTCAGCCCGAACGTGCCCACCGAGCCGTTGGTCATGCGTGCCCGTTATGCCGACGATGGCAGCGGCAATCGCACCCAGCCGCTAACCGGCTGGATCCGCTATGACGCCGCTGAAGACCAGCTGATGTTCGATACCACGCTGGACCTGTTGCTCGACGCCCCGGAAATGGAAGCGCCGTTGGGGCTGCCGTTCAACCTGCACAGCTACCCGCTGGATGATCTCCAGTTGTCCGGTCCGGTGGATTTCCTCCCCGATGGCCGTCTGGTCATTGGCTTGCTGAGCCTGGCGGAGCAGAACATCGACGTGCGTATTGGTGGGGCCCTGGCCACCATCGACCTGCAGATCCCGGCGGGTGGGGTGAACCTTACCTTCCAGAGCGGGTCCATCAAGAAACCGCAGTAACGCCACCGTCCCTGACGGTGATAGTCAAGCCGGCCTGCGGGCCGGCTTTTTTGTGGATACGGATTCCCGGCCCAGCCTATGCCGCCCGGCCCCGTGTCGATATAATTCCCCACTCACTCGTTCCATGGTGCTTTTTATGGCTCACCGCACAGCTTTATACGACGCCCATCTCGCTGCTGGCGGCAAGATGGTGGACTTCGGCGGCTGGGATATGCCGATCAATTATGGCTCCCAGATCGAAGAGCATCACGCCGTGCGTCAAAATGCCGGCGTGTTCGATGTCTCCCACATGACCGTGGTGGATATTGCCGGCGCCGGTGCCCGTGATTACCTGCGCCAGCTGCTGGCCAACGACGTGGACCGCATTGATCCGGGCCGCGCCCTGTACACCGGCATGCTTAACGACAATGGCGGCGTGATCGACGACCTTATCGTCTATAAACAGGACAATGGCTACCGACTGGTGGTAAATTGCGCGACCCGTGAGACCGACCTGGACTGGATGGAAAAGCAGGCCGGCGGTTTTGCCGTGGATATTCACGAGCGCCCGGAACTGGCCATGCTGGCGATTCAGGGGCCGAAGGCCCGCGAGATCCTTGCCGGCCTGCTCAGCGGCGCCCGTGCCGAGGCGGTCAGCAGCCTGAAAATTTTTGCCTTCGCGCAGGACGGTGACTGGATGATCGCCCGCACCGGCTACACCGGCGAAGACGGCGTGGAAATCATGCTGCCCAACGCGGATGCCGTGACCCTGTGGGGCCAGTTGCTGGCCGCCGGCGTTGCCCCCATCGGCCTGGGTGCCCGTGACACCCTGCGCCTGGAAGCGGGGTTGAACCTTTACGGCAACGACATGGACAACACCATCACGCCGTGGGAAGCCAACATGGGCTGGACGGTGATGCTCAACGACCGCGAATTCATCGGTCGCCAGCCACTGCTCAACCAGCAGGAAAACGGCCACGCCGAGCAGGTGGGCCTGATCCTGGAAGGCAAGGGCGTGTTGCGCGCCCACCAGAAAGTACTGATGCCCAATGGCGAAGAAGGGGAAATCACCAGCGGTACCTTCTCGCCCACACTGGGCAAATCCATCGCCCTGGCGCGGTTGCCGGCAGGGGCGACCGGCAAGGTGGATGTGGAGATCCGCAACAAGCGCCAGGTCGCCCAGGTGGTCAAGCCGCCGTTCGTGCGTAATGGCGAGGTCGTGTACAAAGAGCTGTAAGTTCCACAACGGTAATCGAAACCTGCTGTAGGAGCTTGCTTGTAAGCGAACCTGCTCGCGGTACCCTCGGGGGAATTCGCTTGCAAGCAAGCTCCTGCGAAAACACATTTACTATTTCAGCGTGCATGCGTGAAGCGTGTCGCGTGCAAGCGACTCTTAACAGGAGAAAACAATGAGCGAGATTCCAGCCGAGCTGCGTTATGCCGCCAGCCACGAATGGGCCAAGGTAGAAGACGGTGTTGCCACCGTTGGTATCAGTGACCACGCTCAGGATGCCATGGGCGATCTGGTCTATGTGGAACTGCCGGAAGTGGGCCAGGTGGTAGCCGCCGGTGATGAAACCGGTGTGGTGGAATCCGTGAAAGCGGCCTCCGACATTTACAGCCCGGTGTCCGGTGAAATCGTTGAGATCAACGAAGCACTGGAAGATGAGCCGGAACTGGTCAACAACGTTCCCTATGAAGGCGGCTGGTTGTTCAAAGTGCAGCTGACCGACGAAGGCGAGCTGGACAACCTGCTCACCGCCGACCAGTACCAGGCGCAGATCGATAGCGAATAACGGCGTAGCCGTTTTCGCAGCCGGATGCCAGACGCCGGACGCACGACGCTTTGGGTTCTCGCTTAGCGTCAGGCGTTCGGCGTCAAGCGTCAGGCCGGTGTCAGAATACCGTGGCCTGACAGCCAACACCCAAACCATCAGGTAGCCCCAATGCCCTACATCCCCCATACCCCCGATGACGTTCGTGCCATGCTCGTCGCCATTGGCGCCGACAGCATCGAAGATTTGTTCGATGAGATTCCTGCGCACCTGAAAGCCGCTGGCAAGCTGGATGCCTTGCCTGAAGGCCTGAGCGAAATGGAAGTGACCCGCCTGATGAGCGAGCGCGCCGCCCAGGACGCTGGCGCGGTGAGCTTTATCGGGGCCGGTGCCTACCAGCACCACATTCCGGCGGCGGTATGGGAGATTGCGACTCGCGGTGAGTTCTACACGGCTTACACCCCGTACCAAGCAGAGGCCAGCCAGGGCACCCTGCAGGTGATCTACGAATTCCAGACTCTGATGACTCGCCTCACCGGCATGGACGTGAGCAACGCTTCCGTCTATGACGGCGCCTCCGGCCTGGCCGAAGCCGTGCTGATGAGCCTGCGTGCCAACCGCAAGAGCAAGTCCCGCAAGGTGCTGGTCCCCACCGCCTTGAACCCGCGCTACACCAGCGCCACCCGCGCCATCGTGGAAAACCAGGACGTGGCACTGGAGATGGTGGAATTCGATGCCGCCGGCGGCCAGACCCCACTGGAGATGCTCAAGCCCTATGAGGGTGAAGATTTTGCCGCACTGGTGATCAGCCAGCCCAACTTCTTTGGTTCGCTGGAAGACGTGGATGCGCTCACCGATTGGGCCCATGCCAACAAGATGCTGGTTATCGGTGTGGTGAACCCGACCTCTCTCGCGCTGCTGACGCCTCCCGGTGAATGGGGCACAGAAGGTGCGGATATCGTTGTGGGTGAAGGGCAGCCGCTGGGTGTGCCGTTGTCCTCCGGTGGCCCGTACTTCGGCTTCATGTGCTGCAAGCAAAAACACGTTCGGCAAATGCCGGGCCGTATCATCGGCCGCACCGTGGATATGGAAGGCAAGCAGGGTTTCACCCTGACATTGCAGGCCCGCGAACAACACATCCGCCGCTCCAAGGCCACCAGTAACATCTGTACCAACCAGGGCCTGGCCATGACGGCGGCGACCATTTATACCTCCCTGCTGGGGCCGGATGGCCTCGGCAATGTGGCGGCCCACTGCCATGCCAACACCCAGGCACTGGCCGACAAGCTCACCGCCATCGACGGTGTAGAGCGTGCCTTCACCGCGCCCACCTTCCACGAGGTGGTGCTGACTTTACCCAAGCCGGCGGATCAGGTGCTGGCGGCGCTGGCCGAGAAAGACGTGCTGGGCGGTGTGAGCCTGGCGAAAGACTACGACATGGCCAGCGCGATTTTGGTGAACGCCACCGAAGTGCACAGCGAAGGTGATCTGGATTTGTTTGCAGCGGCGCTGAAGGAGGTGCTGGCATGAGCGAGACACAACTGATTTTCCAACTGTCTCACCCGGGCCGTAGCGCCACTTCCCAAGCGCCCAAGGCGCTGGCGGAGGACAAGTTGTCCGCCATTCCTGCGCACCTGCGCCGCAAGGAAAAACCGGGGCTGCCGGAAGTGTCCGAGATGCAGGTGGTGCGCCACTACACCAACCTTTCAGCCAAGAACTTCGCCATCGACAAACAGTTCTATCCGCTGGGCTCGTGCACCATGAAGTACAATCCCCGTGGAGCCAACCGTGCCGCCATGCTGCCGGGCTTTTTGAACCGCCACCCGCTGGCGCCGGAAAGCCACAGCCAGGGTTTCCTCAGCTGCATGTTCGAACTGCAGAACTTCTTGAAAGAAGTCACCGGCATGAAGGGCGTATCCCTCGCCCCCATGGCCGGGGCCCAGGGTGAGTTTGCCGGCGTGGCCATGATCCGTGCCTACCACGATGCACGCGGCGACGATCAGCGTACTGAAATCCTGATCCCCAACGCCGCCCACGGCACTAACCCGGCCACCGCCGTCATGTGTGGCTACAAGGTCCGTGAAGTGCCGGTCGGCCCGGATGGCGACGTGGACCTGGAAGCGCTCAAGGCTGCCTGCGGTCCGCAGACCGCTGGCCTGATGATGACCAACCCGTCTACTTGTGGCGTGTTCGAACGGCAGATTGAAGACATCGCCAAAGCCGTCCACGAAGCCGGTGGACTGCTTTATTACGATGGCGCCAACCTGAATGCCATCCTCGGTAAAGTTCGTCCCGGTGACATGGGTTTCGACGTGATCCACATGAACCTGCACAAGACCTTCGCCACCCCCCATGGCGGCGGTGGTCCCGGTGCTGGCCCGGTGGGTGTCTCCGAGCGTCTGTTGCCTTACCTGCCCACCCCCATGGCCGGCCAGCGTGATGATGGCAGCTATCACTGGATCGACACCGACACTCTGGACACCAGCATCGGTCACCTCAGTGCCTTTATGGGTAACGCCGGGGTGCTGCTGCGTGCCTATTTCTACGCTCGTTCACTGGGCCGCGAAGGCATGATCCGCGTGGGCGAATTCTCCACCCTGGCCGCCAACTATCTGCTCAAGCGACTGGAAGCGGTGGGCTGCACCGCCGCCTACCCGGATCGTCGCGCCAGCCACGAGTTCATCCTCACTTTCGCAAAAGAAGCGAAAGAGCTGGGCGTCACCGCCATGGATATCGCCAAGCGCCTGCTGGACTACAACCAGCACGCACCCACCACCTACTTCCCGCTGCTGGTGCCGGAGTGCTTCCTTATCGAGCCCACCGAAACCGAAAGCAAGGAAGCGCTGGACGAATTCGTGGAGGCCATGGCCGCCATCCTGGAAGAAGCGCGCAACGAACCGGATAGGGTGAAAGAAGCACCCTTCACCCAGCCGGTGCGTCGCCTGGATGATGTGAAGGCGGCAAGGGAACTGGACCTGACCTGGAGCGAATAAGAGACGCAGCACGCAACACGCAACATGTCTGAAGCGATTAAAACCCGGCGAAAGCCGGGTTTTTTTATGCGTGAAGAGCGGTCGGACGTCTGAAGTCGGGAGTCGGAAGTATAAAACACAAAGCGGATCGCCTCAGCCCCGCCCAAGCGGGCTCATGACGCCAGCGAAGCCTTGGCCGAGCACGTGGGTATAAATCTGGGTGGTATTTAGATCACTATGGCCAAGCAACTCCTGGACCGTGCGAATATCGGTACCGTTGAGCAACAACTGTGTGGCAAAAGAGTGGCGGAAGGTATGGGAGGTCGCAGGCTTGTTGATCCCCGTATCACGAACGGCTTGGCGAACCGCCTTTTGAACAGCAGATACATGGATGTGATGACGTACCCAATTTCCCTCTCTGTCCTGACAAACGTTTGAGGATGGAAATATCCAGTGCCACTGAGAGGAAATATTGGCAAACGGGTATTTGCGCGACAGGGCAGCAGGCATGGAAACTGGTGTTCTTTTCTGGGCCGGTGTTTTATTAATTCTGCTTGTTGTTGCTTTGATAATCCTGTTCAAAACAGGAGATAGGGGGTCAGGCAGCAGCGTTGTGCGATCCTTTCCTCCCTTGCCGTCCCGGACAGTGATTGTCTTGTTGCTGAAATCAATGTCCTTAATGCGCAGCCGGGCAACTTCTGTCACGCGCATGCCGGAGCCGTAGATCAGAGAAATAATCAATCGGTGGGGGGGCGGCAAGAGTTCAATTACGGATAAAGCTTCAGAATGGGACAACACTACCGGGAGTTTGGCGGGGCGCTTGGCGCGACTGATGTTCTCCACCTCTCCCAGAGGCTGATGAATCACATGTCGATACAGGAAAACCAGAGCATTTAGCGCCTGATTTTGAGTGGCAGCAGCCACATTTCGGCTTGTTGCAAGCCAGGTTAGGAAGAGAGATACCTCTCGTTCGGCCATCTCGGCAGGATGGCGTAACTTGTGAAAGCGTATGAAATAGCGAATCCAGTACCAGTAGGTTTTCTCGGTACGATGACTGTAATGGCGCACCCTGATCGCCTCGCGAAACTGCTCACGAAGCCTGGGGCGGCCTGCACGCTCCTTGTGCATGGGCTGACTCCTGTAACTTAGCTGTACATATGGACAGCATTATTGAGTTAGAGAAATGAAGAAGTCAACATATTGAATAATGCGCTGGGAGGCTGGTTTGTAACTTGCTGACTTTTCTGGTTTTATCTTTCAATATGCAAATTGATAAACCGTGATATGAAGCCGGCGCGTTCATTGGATATTCGAGCCGGCTTCCTAATACCTGTTATATGCTCGCAGAGGGTAAACCTCAAACCTCGAGGAATTTAATTTGGAGATGATAATTACAATTGCGGGTACTGTGCTGACTGCTATCGGCACTGGTGTCACAGTTTGGCAGGCGTCGAAAGTTAAATCCTATAGGGATCAGATCGCTTTTGACCTCAGAAAGCTCCACTTGTCGGAAGTCGCGGAGTTGTTAAAGAGGGCGCAAGATGAAGGACGAAAACTTCTCTCTCAAGTGCAGCAGTTGAATCGTGGAAAAAGCATATTGACCATAACTGATGCGATTCAGTCATATATTGATAAGGCCGTAAATTTAATTCACTTAAACGGCCCGGACTCAGATCTAAGAACCCAAATCTTACAGTCTCAACAAAAATTACGACAGTTCCAGAACACTGAGGATGAGAACGAAAAGCGGCAGTGTGTGTCTGACATGCACACAATAATTCAAGACTCGATATCAATGTGTAGTGAGAGAGTGAATAGTTTGGAGTACGGAGACGAAAATGACTGACCTTGAAAGTGAGCTCAACAAAATCAAATTTCACATCAACCTAATTGGGGAAACGTTGGATTCTCGTGAAAATCCTATACCTAGCCTCGTGATTCATATGAACTGGGATGAATCTGACTTAGATTCAGCGCACGATATTTTTGAAAAATATGACAGCATGGTCGAGGCGGAGGAAGAGGTAAATTGGCAAGCTTTTGAAATGGAATTGAGAGATAGGTTTGGCATTGGGTATCAAACTGTAAAGAGCATAGTCTTGGCGTTTTTCCGAAACCACCAATGGACTGAGGTGTGTACTCTTTATGCTAAAGCTTACGAGTGTATGGAGTTTCATGAAATCACACGCCACAAAGATTAATGTCGCATATAACAATCGCAGGCAGCGCGACCCATTTTTCGCTGCGCTTCAAATGGTCGCCTGCTCCGGGCGTTAGGAGGGTATATGTATTTTGTGCTTCGAGTTATTCGAGGGTTTTGTGGTTTTGTATTTGCTTTGCAGGCTCTACATGTAGTCCAGTCGATAGTGTGGTTGCTTTCAAATGGAACCTCTGGTGTGGATATCGGGAAGTTCATGGCCCTTCTTTTGATTAAAGTTATTGTCCTCGCTATTTCCGGTGCTCTGTTCTTTGGTCTGCGGTGGCTGATTAATCGACTCCATTCAAAAATGAAGGGGTGTCCCCATCCATCATTAGCGGAGAAACGGTGGGCGTTATAGCTCCTAACAAGCGGTGGCAGGCGGATCAAATTTCCGCTCCTTCCTCGCTCCAATTTGCCCGCTGCACCGGGCGTTATGCACATAAAATTTGGAGTCACGGATGAGTTCTAGTCATATTTTTTGGCCTGTTCTGGCACAGGTCTTTCTGACCTTAGTGATGTTTATCATTCTTGGGGCAAGGAAAGCGGGCGCGGTGAAAGCCGGCAAGGTCAATCGACAACAAGCGGCTCTCGACAACCGAGTGTGGCCGGAAAATGTCGTCAAAGTTTCCAACAACATTGCCAATCAGTTTGAGATTCCGGTTCTTTTCTACGTTCTCTGTTTCGTTCTATATAGTATCAACGCTGCCGGATCTGTCGCAGTATTTCTGGCGTGGCTCTTCGTCGTGAGCAGGTACGCCCACGCATACGTGCATGTGACTTCAAACTATATACCAGTGAGGCTGCCACTCTTCATGACCGGAGCCTTGGTCTTGCTGGCTATGCTGGCTGTATCGGCCTGGAATTTGGCCGCATGACGCATGCTTGCATAACAAGTGCAGGCACGGCGACGCCTACTACATTGCGCCTTCGGCTCCATTCCGTAGGCGCGCATGCTGCAAGCGCTATGATCAATTAAAAATCAATGAAAGTGCCAAGAAAAAATAAACACTGGTTAGAAGAAATTACCGTTGCCATGGAAAATAATAGCTATGGCGGCGTGGTTGAAAAGCAATCTACAGAAACTTCTGAGGTGCTTAAGATTGCAATTTGTGCCACAAAAGATGCAGCAAAAAATCGAGGTATATCAAAAGCGTCGGTTATAGAAAATGTCATTTCAGAGATTGAAGAAATCGTCAGAGATGACATGAATCGGGATATGGAGCCGGAAGGCGTTTCTTTAGAGGTTCAGTATTTTCTTTCTTACTTAGACGCAAGTGTACTTTTCGGTGTGATCTCAGAGCGTAAGGCTGAGGAAATCATGAACCACTATACGGAGTCTTGAGGTCCATCAGCCTAACAAGCAGTGGCCAGCGCTACGCACCTTTTGTGTTACTCGCTGGCGCTCAAACATTAACACAAAATGCGCTCCGGGCTGGCTGCGCCGGCACTGGACGTTATGCCCTAAAGCAAATGCCCCTCAGGCAACATGCGTTTGTGTAGGATGCGGATAATTTCAACAATTCCCTCGGTGGCTAGACGATAAAATATGATGTGGCTCCCCTGAGGGTACTGTCGGTAGCCCGGACTTATCTCATCGCAAGCTTGCCCCAAGTTCGGATTATCGGCCAGAAGGTGGAAGCATTGGTCGAACTGGAGAAGATAGTGGTTTCGTTGATCCCGGCCCCATTCACGCTCCGTGTATAGGGCAATAGATTTGAGGTCAGCTTTGGCCTTCCTGGAAAGCCTGAAACTTGGCATCAGCGCCCTTCATTGTCCAGTTCACGAATAAACGAGTCATAGGAGTAGTCTTCGAAACCACTGTCCTCGCCTTCCTTGAGCAGTTTACGAAGTGTAGTCAGGCGGGTTTCAGACTCTTCAAGCAGGCGTAATGCGGCACGAACGACCTCGCTGGTTGAGCTGTATCGGCCATTTTTGAGCTGTTCTGCAATGAACGCATCAAAATGTTGGCCTAAAGTGATGCTGGTATTCTTTTGCATGATGCCACCTCGGTAGTACCAATAATTGGTATATTTTGGTCCAAGCGACATAGCAATGCAATCCACGCGACAAGCGCGTGAGCGCGTAGCGTTATGCCTGCAAGTAAACCCAAGAAAGGAATCACCGGTGTTCAAAGTAAAAGCAACCCAGCATGTGCTGGCAGTCAGGGATCTCGAAATCACGGAAAACTACTTTCTGGACAAGCTTGGATTTTCCGTCCGTTTTCGTGTGGACGGCTGGTCTTTTCTTAGCCTGGGCGGTTTTCATGTAATGGTAGGCCATTGCCCGGACGAAATGTCTGCCGGTGATACCAACGAGCATTCGTATTTCGCCTATGTGAATTGTGAGAGCATCGACGACCTTTACCAGGATTATCAAAAGCGTGGCGCTGATATTTTTCAGGAGATTGCAGATAAGCCCTGGGGATTGCGTGAGTTTGGTGTAGCCACACCGGATGGTCACCGGATCATGTTTGGTGAGGATATTGATCCAGGCGGGCCGTAAATCAGGTCGATACAACTTACGGGGCTGCACGCGTGGCCCCTCTTCTTCGTTTCAGTGAGCCCCCTCCTCGCTAGTCCCTCCGCCATTAATATGCTATCCAGAAGTCATTCAGAATGAGGATGAATGGATGCATTTTCTCAAGGCAACCTTGATTGGCGGGGTGGCGTTTCTTATCCCGGTTGTTGTGCTCATGGTGGTGTTTGGCAAGGCGTTTGATCTTATGTCGCGCCTGGCGGCGCCGGTGCAGCGCTTTGTGCCTCTGGAGTCGATTGGCGGGATTGCGGTGGCGGACCTGGTGACCGTTTTGGCGATGGTGCTGGTGTGCTTGCTCGCCGGCCTGTTTGCCATGAGCCGGGTGGCGCGGCGGTTTTACCATCGCCTGGATGCCCTGTTAATGCTGTTGCCCGGCTATGCCTCAAGGAGCCTCTGAATAACTCCTTGCATGCTCAGTCTTTCAGGCTGGTTCGCAATCTAGGCGCGCTTTTGAAGGTGTATGTCCATCCATCGAAAAAGTACAACAACGAGTGCGGGCCAGCCTGAAAGACCCGAAGGGCGCGGCCTGGAGCGCCCATCTGCTGCGCCTTGCCTCTCGGAAAGGGAACCACCCTGACCATCGAGACAAGACACAACAGC
>NZ_LWEZ01000885.1:0-277 GCF_001634945.1 Alcanivorax sp. HI0044 | reverse complement strand
CCCCGTTTATGCGGTTCCCCTTTTTCGTCAGAGCCTGGTGAAGGGCCTCTGGCGAGACAAGTGAGGGGTCTGATAGGTAAACTGCGCGCAATAGTAGAACCTGTGAATGGTGATTGCTACCACCGGTTGGCTGTGGCAAATGGTCGCACGCCAGCCATTGCCATGCTCTCGGCAACGCCCTGCGAAGGCCCGCGTTGCAACGATTACGCGCCTAGGGTACATCACTCTGGCGAGTGGCAGGGTTGGCGCAGAGATCAGCCTTCACGGGTTTTGCGAC
>NZ_LWEZ01000884.1:0-441 GCF_001634945.1 Alcanivorax sp. HI0044 | reverse complement strand
GGTATTTGGTGGGCACCACACGCACTTCGATATCGGAGCCTTTGCAGGCCCGTTTGATCGCGGAAATGGCCTCGGGCTTGTTGTCTTCGATACCGATCAGGGTGCGGCGGGGGTTGAGCAGGTACTGGAGAATATGAATGCCGGTGACGATTTGCTCGGCACGCTCACGCATCAGGCGATCATCGGCGGTGATGTAGGGCTCGCATTCCACCGCATTGATCAGCAGCTGCTCCACGCGCTGATGGTCGCCCAGGTTCACCTTGATGCTGGTGGGGAAGCCAGCGCCGCCCATGCCGGCAATGCCCGCGTGGCGGATCAGATCGACCAGCTCGGCTGGGCTTTTTTCGGTGTAGTCGGCAATACCCTGATGTTCAACCCACTGGTCTTCGCCATCCGTGTCGATGACGATACACACCGCATCCATGCCCGATGGGTGCTGGA
>NZ_LWEZ01000883.1:0-496 GCF_001634945.1 Alcanivorax sp. HI0044 | reverse complement strand
GTTACAAAGCGCCACCCTTGAAAAAGAGCAGGAGATTATCGCCTACACCAATTTGTGTAGAGCAATGAGAGAAAGCCTTGGGCGAGACCGCCTCACCTACCAGATTCGCTTGTCCGATATACTTTTCAGGCTTGAGCCCTCCACGTATTCATTCCGAAACGGGGATGCGTAACGTTGGGAGGCTTAGCACAGTTGGTTAAGGACGCTATTATCTTTGTATCTACTCAAATATGAGTAGAGCCCTCTTTTTTCGCCGCTTTTTACTCATATTTGAGTAATTTCCGAGCTCCCAGGATTTGCTAAAAGCGCCGAGCGTGATTGTGTCCGATATCGCTGAAAGACTGTCAGCCCGCTGGTGCCGACAGGAATTGGGAAAATGGAAGAGCACAAAAAAGGGCCTGACGTTGTCGTCAGGCCCTTTTCTTTGTCTGGTAGCAAGGGGCGGACTTGAACCGCCGACCCCAGCATTATGAGTGCTGTGCTCTAACCAGCTGAG
>NZ_LWEZ01000882.1:0-580 GCF_001634945.1 Alcanivorax sp. HI0044 | reverse complement strand
TGGGCATGGTGAAGGGGTGATGCAGGGCGTGGTACTGCCCTTCGTCTTCCTCGAACATGGGGAAGTCCACTACCCACAACGGTGCCCACTCGCCTTCAACCAGGTTCAGGTCGTGACCCACTTTAACGCGCAGAGCGCCCAGGGCCTCGTTGACGATCTTGGCCTTGTCGGCACCGAAGAAGATCAGGTCGCCGGTCTCGGCGCCGGTGCGCTCAAGAATGCCCTTGATGGCATCGTCGGTGAGGAATTTCAGGATCGGCGACTGCAGGCCTTCTGCGCCAGACGCCAGATCATTGACCTTGATGTAAGCCAGGCCCTTGGCACCATAGATGCTGACGAACTTGGTGTAACCGTCGATATCCTTGCGCGACAAGGAACACCCCCCCGGCACTCTCATGGCCGCCACCCGGCCTTTCGGATCGTTGGCCGGGCCGGAGAATACCTTGAAGTCCACACCGGCCAGCAGATCGGCGATGTCGATCAGCTCCAGCGGAATACGCAGGTCCGGCTTGTCGGAACCAAAACGCTGCATGGCTTCAGAGAACGGCATGCGCGGAAAGTCCGGCAGCTCCACATCGAG
>NZ_LWEZ01000881.1:0-497 GCF_001634945.1 Alcanivorax sp. HI0044 | reverse complement strand
GAAGTTCAGGATAACGGGGTCACCAGGCCTTGCATTGGGTTGGAACGTTTCTCCCGGTGCCCAAGACTGAAGCTGCAAGGGTCGAGTGTCTTGGCTTGGGGCAGGCGCTTGGCGCTGGTTTTGATAGGCCTCCATGCGGAATGAGAGCAAGCCTGATGCCTTCTCCAGGCCAAGAACCTCGGGTTCGACCACACTGACCGCATCTAGTACTAGTACACCATCCTTTACAACGGCTAAACCCGCTACCTGCACATTAAGCAGGTTCTGGCTGAGAGCCGCATTGGGCTCTTGACCTGCTGCAGTCATTGCTGCGTCCATATTAAGCAGGGCATAGCGGGGAACCGATGGGGAATCACTGAATGGATTCGGGATCAGATACCCATTAGCGTCGCTGAGTATCGTGATGGTGACTTCACCGGTTTCCAGCCCGGACGGTATTTCGCCCAGTATATTGACGTCCACGGGGGTGCCTCGGAGTACGGAACCAGCGGGTACTC
>NZ_LWEZ01000880.1:0-359 GCF_001634945.1 Alcanivorax sp. HI0044 | reverse complement strand
CTACAGCGTGGAAGAAGTGGTCGGCCACGAGTTTGTGAAGCGCTATGGGGGCGAGGTGAAGGTGCTCGATTTTATCGACGATATTTCGACGACCAAAATCGTGGAAAGAATTCGTCAGGACTGACTCTGCAACGAAGCTGCTGTAGGCGCGCCTCAAGCGGCGCTCCTACTGCTCGGCCCCGGCTTCTTTGCGGTGACGGGCCGGTGTCTTTCCCGTCCACCGCTCAAAGGCCCTGACGAAGGCCGCTGATTCACTGTAGCCGAGCAATTCGGCGATCTGCGCCACGCTGCGGCTGGAGTCGCTCAGGTAGCGTCTGGCCTTGTCTTCCCTGACCTGATCCATGATGCCCTGAAAGGGG
>NZ_LWEZ01000879.1:0-329 GCF_001634945.1 Alcanivorax sp. HI0044 | reverse complement strand
AACGGGTACGACCGCGCAGCAGGGTCAGGCCATCGGATTCACGCACAATCTGATAACGGCGGGTAATACTGATGCGCTCATCATTGTGAACGATCCAGGTGCCGATTTTCAGGTTTTCACCCTCAAAGGCCGGGGCCAGATAATCCACTTCGGTGTGGCGCGCCACCATGCCCCGGTTGAGCTTCTGATACAGGTCCCAGCCCAATCCCAGTTCGGTGGTGTGATGCCAGGCGATCTGCTCCATAAAGCGCAGGTACTCGGTGTTGTTCACATGCCCCATCACATCAATGGCTTCGGCTGGTACGGTCACCGTCAGCTCATGCACATTG
>NZ_LWEZ01000878.1:0-314 GCF_001634945.1 Alcanivorax sp. HI0044 | reverse complement strand
ACAAGGCCGGGAGCCGTCGCTTCCTGGTTCGCCCCAATGCTTAACCCTCTACGACTCACGGCATAACAGCCGGGCCTGGCCCGGCTGCGTCTATGCCTGTTATCCATCAGGAGCATCCCATGATTAAAGGACTCGCGATTACGCCCCCCGTGATTGGCCGCATCAGCATCGGCCGCGTGGTGGAGAAGAACGGCAAGCGTCTGCCCGAGAAAGACGATCAGTTCACCATCACCACCCAGATCCAGACCAAGGAAGGCTGGCTGCCCCACCCGCTGGATGAGGCCCTGCGCCAGGACACCAAGGGCAATAAACTC
>NZ_LWEZ01000877.1:0-494 GCF_001634945.1 Alcanivorax sp. HI0044 | reverse complement strand
CAGGTCCATGATTTCGCTCATCCACGGGAAGGGGTTGTTCACGCCCTTGAACTGTTCCGGCAGGCCCAGCTGGGCCAGGCGGCGGTTGGCGATGAACTGCAGGTACTCTTCCATCATGGCGGCGTTCATGCCGAGTACGCCGCGTGGCATGGTGTCGCGGGCGTACTGGATTTCCAGCTCGGTGCCTTCCAGAATCATCTGGGTGGCTTTGTCGCGCATGGCCTGATCCCACAGGTGTGGATTTTCCAGTTTGATCTGGTTGATCACATCTACGCCGAAGTTCACGTGCATGGATTCGTCACGCAGGATGTACTGGAACTGCTCGGCGACACCGGTCATCTTGTTGCGCCGACCCATGGACAGGATCTGGGTGAAGCCACAGTAGAAGAAGATGCCTTCCAGTACGCAGTAGAACGCGATCAGGTTTTCCAGCAAGGCCTTGTCGGTTTCCACGGTGCCGGTGGTGAATTCCGGGTCGGACAGGTCGCGGGTGT
>NZ_LWEZ01000876.1:0-3924 GCF_001634945.1 Alcanivorax sp. HI0044 | reverse complement strand
CATGTACGGTGAAGAGACCCTGGCAACAGTCATAGGCGCGGTTGATGGCAGCATACGCTTCCCGGGCCTGACCCCCACCAACATGCAGCTGGACGGCCTGGAGAAACATCAGCGCCTGATCGAAAGTTACAAGAAGCTGCATGCAGCGCGGGCGGCCAAGTTTGTGACTGTTTGATATCCAGCCAAATAATTTGGTGCGTACTGAAGCATGGCCAGCCGTTAGAGCGAAACACTATTTCTTAATACCAGAAAATGGCAACCAAGTAGCATTAGAGATGCGTAATATGATTGGGGAAAATCATGAATTATCGTAGCGATATTGACGGGCTTAGAGCGGTAGCAGTTCTTGCTGTCCTTCTTTTCCATTCTGGGATCAGTCAGTTTTCTGGGGGCTACGTTGGCGTTGATATTTTTTTTGTTATTAGTGGTTTTTTGATTACCAGTCTGATTTATAAAGATGCGAAGTCAGGAACTTTCAGTTATCGCATATTCTATAAGCGGCGGGTCGCTCGGCTGATTCCTGCTCTAGCACTAACCCTTCTTCTAGTAACCGCCTTCGGTTTCTTTTTCTATGACACAGCCAGATTTGACATTCTAGGAAAACAGATTTTCTTCTCGTCCTTTGGTGCTGCCAATCTGCTTTTTTCTCAAGGCACTGATTATTTTGCAAAGGATGAAGCTTATCAGCCATTTATCCACCTTTGGTCGCTGGGTGTCGAAGAACAGTTTTATCTAGTATGGCCTGCTTTATTCCTGCTTTTTTATCGAATAAGTCCAAAACTGATTGGCTCTCTAGTCATCATCATGCTTTTTGTTTCTCTAGGCTTATCTATCAATGTGGCTGCAGATCGCTCACCATCAGGGTATTTTTTGCCCCAATACAGGGGTTTTGAGCTTCTCATCGGCGCCGGTCTTGCTCTAAGCATGAGCCGGAATTCTGCTAAGAATACACCCGAAATCATCAAACAAGCCGCTAACTATTTAGGGGTGATTGCCATATTAATTCCCATCTTTACCCTTGATAATGATTCCAGTTTCCCAGGACTTAATGCACTGTGGCCTTGTCTTGGAACAGCATTAATTATTGGTTTCCCAAATAAAGGTCTAGTAACCAGGGCTTTGTCTGCAAAGTGGATGGTAACTATCGGCTTGATTTCCTATCCACTCTATCTTTACCACCAACCCCTGATTTCTTTTTTTCACTACTTCAATCTGACTTGGTCACCATGGGCCTTATTCTTTTTTGTCTGCATTTTATCATTTCCTGCTGCATGGATTACATATCGTTATCTGGAAAAACCCCTCCGCCAAGCTGTGCACAAAAAAAACCGGGCGTCTTCTCTTATTACTACCAGCCTGTCACTTACCATTCCTCTTTTCGCTATCGTTGGCATTGTTATTGCAAAAACAAACGGATTGGAAATGCGTTTCGCTCACCTAAATCCTTTTTCTGTACAAGTAATAAAAGCCCATGCATTTTCATTTCACGAAAAATTTCAAAGAGGGATAAATATTGACAGCAAAGGAGAAAAAAGGATTCTTTTCATTGGGGACTCCGCTCTTCAACAATACGTTGACCCAATAGCTTCAGCATTGCAGATTCCCTCTGATAAAGTAGACAGTGTCACTAGAGGCGGCTGCGTTCTTTTAAAGGGCGTCGAATTCATTGACTCTTATTCTGACATTTCATGTAATCGCATGCGCGAGGATCTATATCGACGGAATGATCACTACAACTATATAGTCATTTCTCAGCTCTGGAGCTCCTACGATCAGGCTGTCCGAAATTTCCCTAAAAAAGTTGAAGAAAATGCAAGGTGGGCACCTTTCATTAACGCCTCAATCACACACTTTTCTCCTTTAGCCGGTAGAATAATTATCATTGGCCGACACTTGGATGTCGAAGGAACCGGGCCCCTTCAGCCTACACTCCGCCTAAATGAAGAGGATTATATTCGCGGCCTTGATGACCTCCATATTATCAATGCCGAATACTTACAAAATAAGAATGACTACTTTTCCACCTTGGAAAAAGAAAACGACGTCACGGTAATAGAACCATATCGTATTTTCTGTTCCACAAACGAGCATTGTGTTTTGAGAAGTGAAGAATGGTCATTTTTCAGCGACAGACACCATATAAGCTCAACATCTACCCAATTTGTCTCTGAAAGAATCAAAGAGCTACTGGACTTGTAACAGCTGTTTTTTCATTCAATCCTGGCTCAGGTAAATCACTAACATGCGGCGCGGGGGTAAAGGCCTGAACGCAAACCGCGCAGCGCTGGGTAAACCCGGCAAAAAATAAACAGGGAGGCGACCATCATGGCAATGTTTCGGCTGGCGTTGTTCTTGCTGATGCCCGGCGTTGTCCAGGCCGACGCAACGTCACTGGAGACGTATCTGTCCGCCAAACCATTACGGATGGAGGTACGCTATTGTGAGTGCGCGGTAATAAGCCCGGATGGGCGCTCACCAGATCCACTACCGGGTTTTATGGATCAGGCTGACGCGCTGAGTGTTGCTGTAGAAGCACAGGATAAAGGCTTCATTTCCACTGAAGTGCTTTTTCTCGGCTACGCCCTGCAACCGGAAGCCGGGGCGCCTGAGGCGTTCCGGTTTCAATACGTTGGGGACTTCACCACCCCACGGGGACATAACAGTGCGCGGGGAGCGGTGATTCTGGAAAAGAATCAGTGGGTCAGTCTTTGGGGTTCACAGGGAGGCGATGGCATAACCGGTGTTGCCGTGCGGTTGACGGACACCACCGGGCCATAATTTTTCAAGCGGTATTGCTCTAGTCATTCGCTACATCAATCACCACTTTCCCCCGGCAACGACCCGAGCGGTTGCGATTGTAGGCCGCTTCACTTTCTGCCAGCGTAAAGACGCTGTCGATAATGGGCGTCAGGGTACCGGCCTCAACCATGGCGGTCAGCGTTTCCAGATCACGTCGGTACGATTCCACCACCACGGTGCCGGATTTTTTACCCAACAGTCGATAAAGCGGCGTAGCAAACATGGAGGCACCCTGGCCGCCAGTGGAAATAAAGTAGCCCTTCTTGCCCAGCAGGGCAGAACAGGTGAGCGGGGTTTCGTAAGAGGTGACGTCAAAGACCAAATCAAACGGGCCAGCCGTTTTGCGGTAATCACCCTGGGTATAGTCGATAATGGCATCTGCCCCCAGCTCACGAACAAAATCCACATTGCGACCACTGCAGACCCCGGTGACATGCAACCCCAGATTTTTGGCGATCTGTACGGCGAAGGTGCCCACACCGCCGGAGGCACCAATAATCAGCACTGTCTTGCCGGCTTCGCCTTTGCCTTTGCGCAGCCCCTGCAACGCCGTTAGCGCCGCCAACGGCATGGCCGCCGCTTGCGTGAAAGACAGGTTCTGCGGTTTTTTGGCGATGCGGCGCTGGCTGATCCGCGCCTGCTCTGCCAGTGAGGCTGTGCGCAAACGCATATCCATGCCATACACCGCATCGCCAATATCAAAATCACGCACGTTACGCCCCCGGTCGACCACCACCCCCGCCAGGTCGTCCCCGAACAGGGGCGGCAAGCGTTTCACCATCACCGGACTGGCGGCCATGGCCAGGTTGTAATTCAGTTTCCAGTCTTTGGGGTTTACCGACGCGGCATGCACCGCCACCAACACATCATCCGGTTTTAACCGATCGGGCGCCTCTGTTTCGATCAGGGCAAGGCCAGGGTGCAGGCCCCAGCCGGAGGTAGCGATGGCTTTCATGACAAACTCCGTGATATGCATTTGACGCTCAGCTTAACAAAGCGGGCAACAAAGCGGATGGTCAGATAACGACAAGGCGGGGGAGTATTTGTGTCAATGCGAAGGCCTGAGCAAGCACCTCAGCCGGGATCCACCTTGCCGCGCAGGGACTTGGTCCTGCCGCGTTTGGT
>NZ_LWEZ01000875.1:0-42792 GCF_001634945.1 Alcanivorax sp. HI0044 | reverse complement strand
CTGCAGAAGCGCTACAGCTTTTCCAGGGTAACCGGCAAACCATCGGCGGGCACCGGCAGGCTGCTGGTGTCCACCGGCATTTCGTAGTCCTCCGGCACCGACCATCGATAGTTGAGCAAAACCTGGTGTAGAACCGCTTTCACTTGCAGGTCGGCAAAGTGCAGGCCGATGCACTTGTGGGCACCACCGCCAAAAGGCATCCAGGCATAGGGATGCACCTTGTCTTCGCGCCGTTCGGCACTGAACCGTTCCGGGTCGAAGCGCTCCGGGTCTGGCCAGTACTCCTCCATATAATGGGTGAAGTAGGGCACCACGTTGATAAAACTGCCGGCGGGGATAAAGAAACCCTCATATTCCACATCTTTGACTGTTTTGCGGGGGAGGGAAGGTACCGGTGAGCACAACCGCAAGGCTTCCTTCATGGCCATGCCGATACCTTCCAGCCTGGGCAGATCGTCATATTCCAGATCCCGCTTGTTCAGGGCGCGACTTTCTTCGCGTAGCCGCTCCTGCCACTCGGGATTCTTGGCGAGATAATAAAAGAGGGTGGAGAGAGTGATCGTGGTGGTGTCGTGGGCGGCCATCATCAGAAAGATCATATGGTTGATCACGTCATCGTCACTGAACCGGTCGCCGTCTTCGGTGCTGGCATGACAGAGCGCGCTGAACAGGTCCGATTCCTGGCTGGCGCGCTTGGCAGGTAATTCCTTGCGGAAAAACGCTTCCAGAATCCGTCGCCCCTTGAGGCCTTTGGACCAGCGCAACCCCGGCACACTGGTACGCACGATGGCCGTGCCGGCGCGAACGGTATCCACGAAAGCCTTGTTGATAGAATCTGCCTCCGGCCCCAGCTCATAGCCCATGAATACATCCGTGGCCAGATCCAGAGTGAGCTGCTTTACCTCCTCAAGTACCTTGAATTGATCAATACGCTCCCAATCTGCGATCCCGCTGGCGATGTGTGGCCCCATGCGGTCGAGATAGCCTTTCAGCACGTCCTTGTTAAAGGCTTGCTGCATGATCTTGCGATGCCAGCGATGCTCTTCGAAATCCAGCAACATGATACCGCGATGGAAAAAGCGACCGATAAAATAATCCCAGCCATCATGATTGGAAAACAGGTCGCCGCGGTTGAGCATGACGAACTGGTTGGCGTCGGGGCCGAGCATCTGGATCATGCGCAAGCCAAATACGCTGCTCCAGGATACCGGCCCATAGGTGTCATAGCGTTTGCGCATTAATCCAATCGGGTCGCGCATGAAAGCCAGGGTGTGGCCGATAAGGGGCAATCCCGCATCACCAGGGATTGCCTTGAGAGAGCTTGTCCGTGGCGGGGCGCAGAATGGCTGAGACATATAGAGCACCTGAAAAATAGCTGTGAACGGCGCAGGTGAAGCGCCGAAATGAAACATTGTGTTTACTTTTAGCTCGCTTGCTGGCGCTCAGCAAGGGGAAGTAAATAGATTTCGCGTCCACGTTTAATTTGGGTGTTTTTTAATCGAACCGTAACGTGCGTCTGATCGGCCACGCTTTGCCGATTTCGCTCAGCGGTTATTCACCAGGTTATCCACAGTTTCTGTGGACAGTCTGAGTAGCAGTTTATGCCCGGCACTTTGGCACTGTGAGTGGCTTGGCAGGCTGTGTATGATTCGGCAACGCCAATACTTGCTGTTTAAGGAGAACAAGGAATGCGTAGAGTGGTGTTCAATCAGAAAGGGGGCGTGGGGAAGTCCAGTATTACGGTCAATCTGGCGGCTATCAGCGCGTCGGAGGGCAAACGCACCCTGGTTGTCGATCTGGATCCACAGTGCAACGCCAGCCAGTATTTGCTGGGCATGCCCGCGTACAGTAACGGGCACGGGCCAAAACCCAACATCGGCACTTTTTTTGCTCAGACCCTGTCGTTTCGGCTGAAAGAAAAAGATCCGCGTGACTATGTGCATGCCACCCCGTTTGAGAACCTGTTTGTGTTGCCGTCCGATGGCGAGCTGGGGGAAATCGAGCATATGCTCGAGTCCAAGCACAAGATCTACAAACTGCGTGGTTTGCTGAAGGCGCTGGCGAAAGACTTTGACGAGATTTTTGTGGATACGCCGCCAGCGTATAACTTCTACACCTTGTCATCGTTGATTGCGGCTGATCGGGTGCTGATTCCCTTTGACTGCGATGCGTTTTCCCGCAAGGCGTTGTACACACTGCTGGAAAATATTCAGGAAGCCCGGGAAGACCACAATGATGACCTGCAGGTGGAAGGCATTGTGGTGAATCAATACCAGCCTCGGGCGCGGTTGCCTCAGGAGTTGGTGGCGTCTCTCGAAGAAGAGGGGTTGCCGATTCTTGCCAACAAACTCTCCAGCAGTGTAGTGATGCGCGAATCCCACGAGAAAGCGACGCCACTGGTCAATATGCAGCCACGGCACAAGCTCACCGATGAGTACCGTGCGCTGTTCAGGGAAATCAGTGCCGGTTAATCCGTTCCGGGTCGAGGCCCGGCGTCGGGCGGGGCGAATCCTTCGTTCTGCCACGGCCACCCGCTGGCTGGTCCAGGCGGTTTTTAATCGCTCGGACCGGTTCAAGGCTCGGCTCGGAGATACCTTTGCCGACCTGATCTTGCTGGCGTCATTGCTACGGGATTGGGTAACCGGGCGATACCGAACGGTTCCCTGGGGTACCTTGCTAACGATCACTGGCGCGCTGGTTTATTTTTTGATGCCGCTGGATGCTATCCCTGACCCGATTGTGGCGTTGGGTCTGCTGGATGATATTGCAGTGATATCGCGCACACTTAAGCTGACCCGCACGGATCTGGACCGCTACCAACAGTGGCGCAATGTGCAGGGTGAGGCCGGGGGAGAAAACAATGAATGACGGCTACGGGGCTGAATCACTCAAGCCTGGTTATCAGGGCAAGGGCATGATTGTTTATGAGCCTCTCTCCGTGCTCAGCCTGCGGCAACGGCTTGGCCGCCTGCGGTTTGCGTGCTACCAGTTTGGTGCTGTGCTGCTGTCGGGCTTGCTGATGGCCCTTTTCCTGTTGTTGTCCGCCGAACTGTTGCCGCAGTGGGTGGGTTGGGGCGTCGTCGCAGTGGTGTCGCTGGCGTTGCTGGTCTACCAAATTGGACTTCTGGTGCGCCGTTTGCACGATATGGAAAAAAGTGGCTGGTGGGTCATCCTGGCGTTTGTGCCGTTGGTCAATTTGCCATTCCAGCTTTATCTCTATCTTGGTGATGGCAGCAGCATGATGAACCGTTTCGGAACGCCGAACCCTCCGGTTAGCACCGTGGTTATGCTGGTGGGCGGTTTGTGTTGGTTTATCAATGTGTTAGTGCTTTTATCCATGATGGTCTTGTTGGTGTTGGGTTGGTTTCTGCCCGACCTTCTGGCGCCTTATCTCGCCCAGCTTCCTCAGGGGTGGGCGCAGCCGGTACAGCAGGCGCTTAACGCTCGATAACTATTAGTCGCAGGCTCCTATTTTTGCTACCTTTTATGCTATTGTCTTGTGATCCAGGTCCGGGGAGAGCGGACTTGGCGATATAAATAAAGCCATAACCAGTAACAACAATAATAGCGATTATTAGGGAGTAGCTATGAGAAAGCGTCTTCTGGGGTGTCTCATTGCGATGGTGTTGCTGCCAATGCAGGGATTTGCGTCAATCAGCAATGCGGAACTCGAAGATTTTGAACTGGCGTTGTGGAAAGTCCGCGCTGATTTCCACATGTTGACCGTCATGGTCGGCAGCAAAACCTATATTTCCAATCTTGATGAGGCTATTGACCAGGCTCAGTCCGGGATTGATTTGTTACGCCGTGATGCAGAAGGTAGCGAGGAGCGCTCTCTGGTTGCTGACCTTGAAAAGAGCTGGGGTATTTTCAAAGCTGCTGCAGAAAGCAACACCATGGCGGAGCAGGGGTTCACCAACTCTTACACCATCCAGGATGTGAACGAGTTGCCAGTGGAGATGTCACTGCGCATGGAATCGTTCACAGGCACCACCGACGGCAAATACGATGATATTCGCGAGCTTTCCGCTTACCTTCAGCGCATGACCTCAGAATACCTGAATATCGCTGCAGACCCGGCAGGGGGGATGGCGTCGGGCTCGGATGAAGGTCGCATTGAATTCAAGGATGCCGTGCCCGAATTTGAGCGGATGCTGGCAGCGGCGAAAAAGAACCATGCCGATGATGAAGCCATCAGCCGCGCCTTGAATCAGGTAGGCGTCAAGTGGATGTTTATTCGTGAATCCATGGTCAAGTTTTATGAAAATGCGGTGTCTTATCTGATTTATCGGTACACCAACCAGATGGTGGACACTATGAGTCAGGCAATCAGTCTGGCGTCCACGGATGTAGAAAAGCCCAGCTTCGGGCCGGTTGAATAAGGCGGAGCCAGCGTGGCTCTTTCTACTGACCCTCGCATGTGTGCGGGGGTTTTTTGATGGTGGCTTGTGTTAAGCCGCTCTTGTTTACATGAATAGGGGGAGTTTGGGGTGAATAAAGGGATTCGACATGGCCTGATTGCGACGCTGCTATTGGTGTCAACAGGGGCTCAGGCAGCAATGTCCGCCACGGAATTGGCACTGGTTCAGGCAGATGCATGGCGTGTTCGTATGGGGTTTCATCTGCTTTCGATTCGTGGGGACAACCCGGAAGATCGTGTAGCGCTGAAAGCCTTGTTGGCGGATGGCGAGCAACATGTGGATGCGCTGAAGGCGCAAGCCGCTCCCGGTGAGAAAGACACTGCAACGCAACTCAATGCGTCCTGGGAAGCACTCAGCGCACGCGCCCTGGATAATCCGCTGGCCTCACTGGGCTATGCGGATTACGGCGCCATGAGTGAAATCAATACCACCACGCTGGCGGTGGATACGCTGGCTCGAGAGGCTGATGTGGCGGGCGATGCAACCTACCTGGATATCGCTCAGTTATCCGTGGCGATGCAGCGTCTGGCTAGTGAATATGCCGCCCTGGCAGCGTTTCCCTCAGCGGGTTTGAAAACCGGCACGGGCCTGCAATCCATGGACTTTGGCGCGGAAGCCCGGGGCATCGACGAGTTGCTGGCCAGCCTGAAAGGCAAATATGCGGGGGATCAGCAGGCGAGTGATGTGCTGGCGTTTATCGATCAACGCTGGGCGTTCGTGCGCAAGTCGATTCCCGGTATGGATGACCCGAACACGCAGAAAATTCCTTATCTGTTCTACCGCTATGCCACGCAAATGGCGGAACGGGTGAGTGAGCTGGCCCAGCCATAGAGTGGGTTCATCACGGAATTGAGTGATCAGCCTGCCTCGGAGCTTGTCGCATTATCTCTCCCTGACAGCCGCTGGACGCCGGATGTCCCTGACTACGCCTCAAAAGGGATACCACAATAACGACAGCCTCTCAGGCTATGGGGTTTACGTCAGGCATCCGGCGTCGAGCTTTTGGCAAAGCGCCGGATTATTCGCTCTGATCCGCGAAGAGCCATAAAGCGGTCCGGTTTTCGGCCAGGCGGTGCGGCTACTGCGAGCGCGCTACCAGCCAGTCAGCGCTGATGCGCCAGGCGTGGGAGGGGGCTTTTGAACCTGAAAAGACCCCCGCATGGCCACCCGGCACTTCCTCGAAGCGTTTCTCTTTGCTGCCGACAAGATGCATCACATCCCGTGCTGCGCGCAGGCTGACAATGTTGTCGGTGATGCCGGCAAAGGAAAGCAGGTCCTGCTGAATGGATGAAAAATCCACACTGCGCCCGCCGATCCGGATTTTCCCTCTAGCCAGGCTGTTGGCCAGAATCATCTTCTCGATCACCTCACGGACCACCGCACCGGGATAATCCACCATATCGTTGAACCACTGGCCCATGGTCATGTACTCAGTCACGTATTCACGGTCACCAAGATTACGGATCAGATCCATGTAGGCCTGGACCACGCCGGGGGGATTGGTCATCTTGAATCCCAGCGTCAGCAGGTTGGCGGGAATGTGAAATAGCTTGTCGCTGAGCGGCTCCAGACGAATTTGGAACCAGTCGTGGATCTGCATGGCGGGAATGGCGGCCAGGCCCAGCGCCTTGCCGAACGGTCCACTCTTGTGAAAATTCACCGGGCTGGCAATGGTGATCAGGCTGCGGACAGGTGCGTCATGGTGGCCGCCCAGATACATCAGGCAAAGCAGCCCGCCCATGCAGTAGCCCATCATGTTGATGGTTTCGGTTTCCGCATGGGCCTTTACGGCATCCACCGCAGAGGGAAGCCACCGGTTTACATAGGTGTCCAGGTCCAGGCTGCGATTGGCGTTGGACGGTTTCCCCCAGTCCACCAGATATACATCGTAGCCGCGGGCCATCAGGTAAAGGACCATGGAGCGGTTGGGCATCAAGTCGTAGGTCCAACAATGAATGCCCAGCGCAGGCACCAGCAGCAGGGGGATGCGGTGCTTGTCGGCGGAAACCGGCAGGACGTCATCGTTAAGCGGGACTTCGGTCACCGGTGGCAGGCTGTAATGGCGTACAGCCATGATGCCATCACGATAAATTTCATCCCACGGGCATTTATCCACCTGGATAAAGCGTTGCGGGTGGCGCCTGCGTTCAACAATGTGGCCAACGGCCCGCAGGCTGTTCTTTAATCGTGATGTAGCCATTCAAAACGACTCCTGAAATGGGCGGAGAAGCCTAGGGAACCTCTGAATAACTCCTTGCGTACTCAGCGTGACCTGAAGCGTGCAGCTGTTGCGCCTTGTCTCGACAGACAGGGTGGTTCCCTTTCTTAGAGAAAAGGCGCAGCAGATGTGCGCTTCAGGCCGCGCCCTCCGGGTCTTTCAGGCTGGCCCGCACTCGTTGTTGCGCTTTTTCGACAGGCAACCAGCATGCCATCAAAATCGCGCCTAGATTGCGAGCCAGTCTGAAAGACTGAGCATGCAAGGAGTTATTCAAAGGTTCCCTAGCAGAGAGCAAGGCCGTTTCTATGGTAAAACGGTAACACTTGCAGATTAGCCGCCAGCGGTTAATCTTGCCCCGGATATCAGCTGGAGACATTGGCCGCCGTGACAGAAAAAACACTTCCGTATACACGCCAGGACATATGCAATCGCTTCCTGGATTCCGTCCGCCACTCTGTTGTGCTTGGGCTTGAGGTTGTCAGCGCTACTGAAGAGTGCGTCCGGGTCCGAATGCCCTGGCGAGACGATCTGGTCGGTAACCCGGAGACCGGAGTCATGCACGGTGGGGCCATTTTCGCGATGATGGACCAGGCTGGGGGCATGGCAATCACTTGCCGAACTTTCCCCACGTTCGAGATTACTCCGACCATCGATTTTCGCGTGGATCATCTGCGTAGCCCGGGGAAAGGGCGGGCTGTGGTGTGTGAGGCCCGCTGCTATCGGCTCACCACCCACGTGGCCTTTGTCAGTGTCACCACCTGGGAAGAAGAGGGGGACGAGGAGCCCATTGCCACCGGGTTGGCAACCTATACGCGGTTAAAAATTGACAAGGCAGGCACGGTGGTGGGCCAATGAAAGCACTGAAAACGCTGATCGAAGAATGCCGTAGCGGCAAGGCAGACTATCAGGCCCTGATCGACCGGGTACCGTATGCCCGGTTCCTGGGCATTCAGGTGATTGCCCAGGGGGACGAGCTGACTTTTGTGCTGCCCAAGCACGACAATGTGGTCGGCAACCCGACCTTGCCAGCGCTGCACGGCGGGGCGGTGGCCGGTTTTATGGAGCAGGCGGCGATCATCTTCATCCTGCTGCAAATGGGCGAGCCCAAAGTGCCGAAAACCATCGATTTCACTATCGATTATCTGCGCGCGGGGCTGTTCCGCGACACCTACGCCGAATGCAGCGTGACTCGTCTGGGCCGGCGTATCGCCAACGTGCGCATCAGTGCCTGGCAAAAAAACCGCCAGGAGCCGATTACCATTGCCCGAGCTCACTTTCTGCTTTCTGACGATGGCAGCACCGATTAAGCGGATCTTGATCCATTGTGTTTAGGCGCCACGGACGGCGTTAATTGTCATATCACGACATTGCTCCCTTCCCGGCATCCGCCTAGCGTTGAGTCATGACTTAGCGCTACCAGGGATGCCCCATGAAAATAACTAAAGTCAGCACGCCGCCTGCCCATGTCAGTATCTATGAAAACTGGGATGGCCCAGGTCATGAGGATATTGAAGACAAACTGACCACACAGCACGTTGAAGATGTGGTGGAAATATTCCAGACCCCGCTTACCGGGCATTACAACTGGGACTACTCCTCCGCCGACGGGCGGATCCGCAAATTGTACAAATTGGGAAAAGAGCTCAACTGGAATGCGGATATGGATGTGGATTGGTCGCAGGATTTCCCCAAATCCGAGGTGCCACTGGATCAGTCCTTCAATCCCTTTAACGGCTGGTCCACCTTTGAGTCGCTCAGCGATGAGGAAAAGCTCCGTTTCGGCTGGCACAACCTGGCCTGGATGCTGGCCCAGTTTGTACACGGGGAGCAGGGGGCATTGCTGGTGGCGTCCCAATTGGCCAGTTGCGCACCCACCTACGACGCCAAACTCTACGCGGCCAGCCAGACCTTTGATGAAGCGCGCCATGTGGAGGTTTTCACCCGTTACCTGCAGGAAAAGATCGGCATTCTTTACCCGGTGAACCCCAACCTGAAATCCTTGCTGGACAAAATCCTGTCTGATCCGCGCTGGGATCTGAAGTTTATTGGCATGCAGATCATCATCGAAGGGCTGGCGCTGGCCGCGTTTAATACCCTGAAACTGACCGCCCAAGACCCCCTGCTGAAGCAGATTATTCACCTGGTTATTCGCGATGAAGCAAGGCACGTTACCTTTGGTGTCAATTACTTGGAGGACTTTGTTGAGACTCTGTCTGAAGAGGAGAAAGAGGAGCGCGCCCACTTCGCCTTCGAGGCCTGCGTGGTCATGCGGGAGCGCCTAATCAGCACGGAAGTGTTCGAGCACTTTGGCTGGGATGTGAACGAAGCCCGAGAGCAGGTTTTGTCATCCTCCATCATGGCGCAATTCCGCAATCTGCTGTTTACCCGGATCATGCCTAACCTCAAACGCATTGGTCTGCTCACCGATTCCGTGAGACCACGGTTTGAGGAGCTGGGCATCCTGCAGTTTGAAAACCTGGTGGACGATGGGCAGATCGATTGGGCAGAGCTTTCCAAGCCTCTTTACGACGAGGCGTCCTGAACCGATTCGATGATCAATGCATCAGCCACCGGCCGGGCCAATGCCCGGCCGGTGGCGTTATAGGCCTGGCGCATGGCCAAGCGGCCCTGTTCCAGCTTGCCGGGGCCGGAGCGGACCAGGCCGTCAATGGCAAGGGTGACCAGATTCGGGCGCGAGGGGTGATGCAGCGCCATGCTGTTACGGCCACGCCAGGGAGAGCGGGACTGCAAATGGTGATAAAGTACCCGCTCTCCGGGGAAGGTGGCAGCCAGCCCGTGGCGGTCGGCAATGCCGCCGTCCCAATAGTAGCGCCCGCCAATCCGGGCGGGTTGAAAGAGCAGGGGCACGGCACAGGACGCGTATACCGCTTCCACCAGATCCCCCTGTTGCAACACCTGCGTGCGCCGGCTTTTTCCCTGCCAGGCGGATACCGCCAGCGGGGTTCGGGACTCTTCCACGCGCTGAGTGGGTAGCAGGCCCGCCAGCATCCGTCGAAAAGCCTGACCGGATAACAAACCCAGCCCGGGGGATGGGTCCCAGAAGTGTGACCGATCCAGGCTAAGCAGTGTGTCTTCGATGGCATTGATGCTAGCGCCGGAGGCTATGCAAGCCGCCACCAGAGCGCCAGCGCTGGAACCACAGAAACGGGCGGGCGACAGGCCATGGTCAAGCAGGGCACGCAGCGTGCCGAAATGGGCAAAAAAGCCGAAAAACCCGGATGACATGGCGAGGGTGAACGACGCCTCTGCCAGCCAATCCGCCAGTAACGCCTGATGAGATGCGCCCCCTGGCGGTGCGTGATCCGCTACCCCTTGAACCGGAATATGTAATGCCACAGCTTGACCCTTCCACCAAAATCGCCGGCAAGACTATCTCGCGAGCCTTCAGTCACACAATGTTGTTGGCGGCAGTAGCGGTAACCGCACTGGGCCAGACCCTGGTTTTTACCCTGCTGCCATCACTGGGGCGCGCCACCGGCATGACGGAAATGCAGGTGGGGCTGATCATCAGTTGCTCGTCACTGGTGTTTGCTTTGGCAAGCCCGGTGTGGGGCACCTTGAGTGAGTCGCTGGGCCGCAAACGAGTGATGGTAATCGGTCTATCCGGTTATTCGCTGGGTACGCTGTCGTTTGCGGTGGTGTTTGATCTGGGACTTCGCGGTGCCCTGGTGGGAGTCGGTCTGGTGGCGGCTCTGGTCCTGAGCCGCATGCTGCAGGCCGCCATCATGGCGGCAACTCCGGCGGCGGCCGCTGCGTATACCGCTGACATCACCACCCCGGAGCAACGCACCCAGGGGATGGGCCGCATCGGTGCTGCCAACAATATCGGCACCGTCGTGGGGCCGGTGTCCGGCGGCATGCTCGCTGCCGTTGCGTTGGTGTTCCCGCTTTATGGGGTGGCGGCACTGACCGCGCTAATGGCGATCAGCGTGGCCTTGTGGCTGCCGCCGTCGCCGCACCAGCCAACCGCGCGCACCGTACCGCTGCGTTCCGTTTTGCGCCATGGATTGGCCGCCTATGCGGACCCGCGCTTGCGCGATCTGCTGTTGACCGGAGTCATGCTGTTTATGAGCTTTGCCCTGATTCAGCAAACCCTGGGTTTTCTGTTTCAGGATCAGTTCCAGATGAGCCCGACCGAAGCGGCAAGGGCGCTGGGGCTGACCATGATGATGGCGGCGCTGACGTCGCTGTCAGGGCAGCTGATCGTGGTGCAATGGCTGAAGGCGCCCGCAACCCTGCTGATCGCCCTGGCCGTGCCCAGCATCGGCGCGGGTGCCGTTATTCTCTGGTTGGCCAATACGGAGGCCTGGATGAGTGGGGCGGTGCTGCTGGTCGGGCTGGGCCTGGGGTTTGGCATGCCTGCGGTCATGTCCCTGGCCAGCCTGAGGGTGCCCACGCAAGAGCAGGGCCGGGTGGCTGGCCTGGCCAGCGCCTGTCCGGCGCTGGGGTTTATTGTCGGGCCACTGGTTGGGACCGGCCTGTACACGCTGGATCAGCGTTGGCCTTATCTGCTGGTGATCGCGTTGCTGTTGCCCATGTCGATGCTGGCCTGGCGGCTTGCCCGCAAGGCTTGAGACGTTCAGGCTTGCACCTGTAACGACTGCCACAGGTGCGCCGCCACCAGTGCCCGCCATGGAGTGAATTCGGCCAGCCAATCCCGGGTGGCCTTCGCTGCTGGGCGCTCATTCCAGGCCAGCAACTGTTGCAGCGCTTTCTGCACCGCCACATCCCCGTGCAGGCTGCCATCCAGGTAGCCATATCCCCGTAGCAGCGTGTAATTCACACTCCATGGCCCCAGGCCGCGAATACGCAGCAAGGCGCGCTCCAGGTTTAGTGCGTCAGCGTTTGAGTGCAATGCGTCGGGAAGCAGGCAGTGATCACAGCAGCGCTGCGACACCGTCAACAGTGTCTGCGCCTTGCTGGCTGAAAATCCGACACTACGCAGCGCGTTGCTATCCAGCTGGCTCACCGCAACGGCATCGGGGTAGCAGTGCAGGCCATTGATCACTTCTTGACCTGCCAGCTGAATAAACCGTCGACGAATGGCAGTAGCAGCGCTGACGCTGATCTGTTGTCCGATAATGGCCCAGCTCAAAGCCTCGAACGGGGTCGCCGATTGCGGGACACGCAGGCCCCGCTGTTGCTGCACCAGGTGGCCGAGTGCGGTCGGCTCCGCCATCGCCTTCTCGAAGGCCTCTACCGGTTGGTCCAGGCCCAGCATGGCGCGAGTGTGTCGGGATAATGCCGTGCGGGTGAGCGACTTGGCCGTGGCGCGGACCTGGCCAGGCTGGCTGAAGTCCAGGGTGAGCACGCAGGGGCGACCGTCGATGGTAGCGGCCTTGTGGAGTACATGGCCTTCCACCCGCTCGGAAATGGCGTGCCGATCACGGCCATGGAAATCAAGAAAGGCAGGCACACCAAAGCGTGCGGGTAGCGCGAGCGAAAGGCTGCTCACGCCTGTTCTTGTCCTTGTTCGCGGCCGAGCAGGGCGGCCTTGCGCTCAACCCCCCAGCGGTAACCGGACAGGCCGCCATCGGCGCGCACAATACGGTGGCAGGGCACCAGCACCGCCAGCCGGTTACTGGCGCATGCCCGCGCCACGGCGCGGGCCGCGGTGGGCCGGCCAAGCTTTTCTGCCAGTGCCTGGTAGGAGAGGGTTTGCCCTGCCGGAATCGATCTCAGCATCGCCCAAACCTGCTCCTGAAAGGCGGTGCCCCGGATATCCAGGGGCAGGGCATCCGGCATCGAAGCCTGTGTGCCGAGAGGCTGGTCGATCAGCGTAATCACCATGGCAACACGCTGATCGAATGCATTATTGCCGGGTAATATCTCTGCACCGCTAAATTCCTGTTGGAAATCTCGCAGCAGGGCATCCGGGTCATCGCCCATGGCGACGGCACAGATTCCATTTTTGCTTTCGGCCACCAGCACGGCGCCCAGCGAGCTGTCCGCAATGGCGACACGCAACGCCAGGCCTTTACCGGCTTTGCGGTACTGCCCCGGTTTCATGCCCAGTGTTTGCCCGGAGGAGCTATGGAGATGGCTGCTGGAATCAAAACCCGCGTGATGGGCGGCGTGGGTCAGCGGCTGGTCGTCACGCAGTTGTTGGCGAACTCGGCGGCGGCGGACCGCAACACCATATTGATGCGGGGAGATTCCGGTGATGGCCTTGAACTGGCGTTGCAAATGGAAGGGAGTCCAGCCGGATTGCGCGGATAATTCTGCCAGTGTGGGTTTGCGCTCCGCCATGTCGATGGCGCGGCACAGGGCAATCACCGTGGTCGTGGCGGGCGACGGGGCGTTCCCCAGCGGATGACAGCGACGGCAAGGGCGATAACCGTCTTGCAAGGCGGCCTTGTCGTTATCGAAAAGGCGAATGTTTTCAGTGCGTGGGCGGCGCGATGGGCACGTGGGCAGGCAGAAAATACCGGTTGTGACGACCCCATACACAAAGGGATCACCAGGAATGCACCGATGTTCATTGATGGCGCGTTGCCGTTGCTGGTCTGCATTCATGGTTGTGCGTTGGCCTGTTCGCATGGGTCCTGTCCCGTAGTTCTGAAAGGAAGTATGAAGGGAAATGAAGCTGACGGGGAGCATGGAGGAGGGACGACAAACGCACATTCGAAATATTGCGGTTGTATTGGAAAAAGCACAGGTGCTGAAAATAGAGGGGAGGACGTAAAACAATGGCGGCGAGCCTGGCCCGCCGCCATGCGGGAATCACTACGGTGCTTACTTGGTGTAAGGCAGCAGTGTCAGTTCCACGCGACGGTTCTGTTCCCGTCCGCTGGCCGTGTTGTTGCTGGCAATGGGTTGGGTTTCACCAAAGCCCACGGTGTCCAGACGAACCTGTTCAACCCCGAAGCCAGACAGCTTGTTGGATACCGCCTGGGCCCGTTGCTGGGACAGCAGCAGGTTGTAGCGATCGCCGCCAGTGCTGTCTGTGTGTCCGGCCACCTGGATCATGGTGGATTTGTATTCGTTAAGCACTTCGGCTACTGCATCCAGCACCGGATCGAAAGAGGATTTAACGTTGGTGCTGTCGGTGGCAAAGGTCAGGTTGCCCGGCATGTTGAGAATGATGTTTTCGCCATCACGGGTAACGGAAACCCCGGCACCTTCGAGTTTCTGACGCAGCTTGGCTTCCTGAACGTCCATGTAATAGCCCACACCACCACCGGTAATCGCACCGATGCCGGCCCCGGCCAGAGCGCGTTCTTTACGCTCTTTGGCGCTGTCGGACGTGGCGATACCGATCAAGGCGCCGGCGACCGCACCAATTGCCGCACCGGATGTGGCTTTGGAGGTTTGTTTTTCACCCGTGTAGGGGTTAACTGTGCTGCAGCCCGTAACGGCAATCGCACTCGCCAGCGCAAGTGACCCGGCAAATCGTTTCATGAAAGCTCCTTGGGATTCGATAACATATTGGTTTTTTTACTGGTTTAGGCCTGAATGAACCATAGCGGTAGTGTAAAAGCTGGTAAAGTGCCGACGTCACGACTGCACCCAATTTGATCAAATCGTTACAGGATATCGCTTGGCTATTCAGGATTTTTCACCGCCATCGTTGGCGACAATGGACCGGTTGCTGGCTGTGTCCCGGCGCTATTTCGCTCCCCGGCTATTTGGTGCCGATAATGTGGACCCACAGCGCCCGGCGCTGTTTGTGGGTAATCATGGCCTGTACGGCCTGATTGATTCCCCGCTTTTCGTGCTGGAGTTGTACCGGGAAACCGGCGTTTTCCCCAGAGCCCTTGGAGATCGGTTGCATTTCCGCGTGCCGGGCTGGGGGCCATTGCTCAAACGCTGGGGGGCGGTGGAAGGCAACCCCGACAATTGCACGCAACTGATGCAGGCCCGGCAGCCGGTACTGGTCTTTCCCGGTGGAGCGCGGGAGGTGGCCATGCGCAAGGATGAAGTGCACAAGCTGGTGTGGAAGAAACGCACCGGGTTTGCGCGCATGGCCATCGAACACGGTTACGACATTATCCCGTTTGCCTCTGCAGGCTGCGACGAAGCCTACCGCGTGCTGATCGACGGTAACGATTTTCAGCAATCCTGGCTCGGCCGCACTTTGCTGAAGCGCCCACGGCTCGACAAGCTGTTACGCGGTGGCGACATGTTCATGCCATTGAGTCGGGGCGTGGGACCCACCCTGATTCCCAAGCCGGAGCCCCTCTGGTTCCAGATCGGGGCACCAATCTCAACCGCTCCCTGGGCCGGCAAACAGGGCGAGACGGACGCCTGCTGGGCGGTGCGTGAAACCGTCGCGGCGTCGATTCACGGTATGCTCGAGTCCCTGAATCAGGAGCGCGCAGCCGCACGTCAGCAAGGCTGGCGCCGTTGGTTGCTGTAACCCGTCCGCAGCCTTGGCTTTGCACGTAACGCCCAAATCACGCCTTTGTCACAAATAGTCCATCCAGTGTCCTGCCACGCCAGTGAAAGCGCGGCGTGTCAGGGCTACTATGAGTGAAAATAAGGAGTGTATGCATGCGACGCTGGAATGGCTGGGGTGACAGCAATAATCACTATCCGTTGAAACCGTCCGGGTTGGCCTTTATTCAGGCGCGCCTGGGCCGTGCCGAACCGCTACCCGACGCGGAAATGGCGGCAGTGATTGCCCAAGTGCCGGCGTCCCGGCTACCGGAACACCCAGGGGTCAAGACCGATGCGGAAACCCGGCTGCGTCACGCGCGCGGGCAAAGCCTGCCCGACTGGCTGGCCATGCGCTCCGGTGAGTTCGAGCGATTCCCGGATGGGGTTGCCTCGCCTTCCAGCAGCGAAGAAGTTCGCGCACTGCTCGATTGGGCGTTGGCCCAGGGCATTACCGTGATTCCCTATGGCGGTGGCACGTCCGTGGCAGGACATATCAATCCCCCTGAGGGCGATGCACCGGTTCTGACCTTGAGCCTGGCGGCCATGGACCAGCTGATGGATCTGGATACGCAAAGCCAGATCGCCACGTTTGGCGCTGGCACACCCGGCCCCAAGGTGGAGCAACAGCTCCGTGAGCGGGGCTACATGCTGGGGCACTTTCCCCAATCCTGGGAGCTTTCTACCATTGGCGGCTGGGTGGCAAGCCGCTCCAGTGGCCAGCAATCCATGCGTTATGGCCGCATTGAGCAGATGTTTGCCGGTGGTCGAGTGGAAACGCCCAAAGGTACATTGACGATTCCTACCATTCCGGCCTCATCAGCCGGGCCTGACCTGCGGGAAATTATCCTCGGCTCGGAAGGGCGCATGGGGGTGATCACCGAAGTCAAAGTACGGGTCACGCCGTTGCCGGAAACGGAAACGTTTCAGGTGGCGTTCGCCCCGGATTGGGATACCGGCAAAGAGCTGGTGCGGCAGATGACCCAGGCGAAGATACCGCTTTCCATGCTGCGTCTGTCCAATGCGGAAGAAACCCGCACGCACCTGATGTTGGCCGGCCACGAAAAGCTGGTCGGTATTTTGCATCGTTACCTGAATGTGCGTGGCTGTGGTGACGGCAAGTGCATGATTACCTTCGGTGTCACCGGCGACAAGGCGCAGGCGCGCCATGTGCTCGGCCAGGCTCGCAAGCGGATCCGTCAGGCTGGTGGCGTCATGGTGGGTACCCTGCTGGGGAAAAAGTGGGAAGAGTCCCGTTTCCGCTCACCGTACCTGCGCCACGGGCTGTGGGAACACGGCTATGTGGTCGATACCTTTGAAACCGCCGTGGACTGGAATCGGGTGACCCCGGCCATGGTGGCCATGGAACAGGCGGTACGTGACAACGCCGGTGACGGCGAGCAGGTGCATGTTTTTACGCACCTGTCACATTTGTACTCGCAGGGTTCCAGTATTTATACCACTTACGTGTTTCGCTGCGCGGACAGTTACCAAGCCACGCTGGATCGCTGGCGGGTGCTGAAGCAGGCAGCCAGTGAGGCCATTGTGGCGAACGGTGGCACCATCAGTCACCAGCATGGCGTAGGCCGTGACCACGCGCCCTGGTTGCACCACGAAAAAGGCGAGCAGGGAATGGCGGTGCTGAACCGGCTGGTCGATCACTTCGACCCCCTGCATCGCCTGAATCCTGGCTGCTTGATCGACGATTGATACCGGCGCGATTCGCTTACGGACAAACAGGGGAAGACTCTATGCTCGGCCAACGCCGCACGTTGACAGAACTGGCCGCACCCGCCACACAGGGCAAGCCGCAATGGGACCTGATCGTTATCGGTGGCGGCATCACGGGTGCCGGTGTCATGCTGGAGGCGGCCCGTCGCGGACAACGGGTGCTGCTATTGGAGCAAACCGATTTCGCATGGGGGACCTCGAGTCGTTCCTCCAAAATGGTGCACGGCGGCCTACGCTACATCGCCCAGGGCGATATTGCCCTGACACGCCACTCACTGCTGGAACGTGAACGTTTGCTCAATGAGTTGCCGGGGCTGGTGGAGCGGGCCACCTATCTTTTCCCGTTACGCAAGGGCGTATTCCCCGGGCGCTGGCCCATGAAGGCGGTGTTGTGGCTGTACGATTTCCTGGCCGGTATTCGCGACCACCGTTACCTGAACAAGGCACAGCTGTTAAAGCGGGTGCCCGGGTTGCAGGATCAGGATCTCACCGGGGCCATGTGCTATACCGACGCGCTCACCGACGATTGCCGCCTGGTCATGCGCACGCTGCTGGAAGGGGCGCGCCATGGCGGGGTAGCACAAAATTACGCGCGTGTTGTTCAGGCCGAACAGAGCGGGAAAGGTGAACAGGGCTTCTCTGTTACCGTGGAAGACCGGGTCAGTGGTGAGCTGTCCACGCTCAAGGCTGCTGCGGTGGTGAGCGCTACCGGAGCCTGGGCAGACCGTTTTTCCGGCGCTGAGGCCAGAGTGCGGCCATTGCGTGGCAGCCACCTGTTTATCGACCCGGCCGCATTGCCGGTTAACGATTGCCTTACGGTGATGCACCCCGATGATGGTCGGCCGGTGTTTGTGTTCCCCTGGGAAGGGGTGACCTGTGTGGGCACCACGGACCTGGACCACCCCCAGGACATGGATATTGAAGCTGCGGCCAGTGATCGGGAAGTAGTCTACCTGCTCAAGCTGATCAACACCCAGTTCCCCGGCCGCAACGTCACCCGTGATCACATCTATTCGACCATCGCCGGGGTGCGCCCGGTTATCGCCTCCGGCAAGGGCGTGGATCCGTCCAAGGAGCGTCGGGACCATGCGGTGTGGGGTGAAAATGGCATTGTCACCGTCAGCGGCGGCAAGCTCACCACCTTTCGGTTGATTGCACTGGATGCGCTGTTGGCCACCGGTTTGATCGACGCTAAAGAGCACCGTCGCAGCCAGAAAAGCAAAGCGCGGGGGTTTGAGCCCATCGAGAATGCCCCCGAGGCCGTGGAGGCGTTTCTGCATGCGGACCAGGCGAACCCCGCCTTTATTGCGTGGATCCTTGCCCATGAATCGGTGGTGCATCTGGATGATCTGATGTTGCGCCGCACCCGCCTTGGGCTGGTCAAGCCCGCCGCAGGGATCGCGGTGCTGTCGTCATTGCGTGCGCAAATCCAACAGGCCCTGGGCTGGGATGACAGCCGCTGGGACAAGGAGCTGATCCGCTACCGGGAGATCCACCAGCGTTTCTACGGCGTGCCCACACCTGCTGGTGCCGCTGCTGAGCCGAACGTTTCGGCCGAGATCCGGGAGAAGCAGGCAGGATGATGGATGAGCCGCTGGTACTGGCGCTGGATCAGGGCACACAAAGCGTGCGTGCCATGTTATTCAATCGCGACGGCGAGTTGATCGCCCGTTACCAGCAGCATATCGAGCCTTATTTCTCCCTCGAACCGGGTCAGGCAGAACAACATGCCGGCTATTTCTGGGAGCAGCTCGGACTCGCTTGCCAGGGATTATGGGAGCAGCACGGCGCACTCAA
Source organism: Alcanivorax sp. HI0044 (assembly GCF_001634945.1). Lineage (NCBI taxonomy): Bacteria > Pseudomonadati > Pseudomonadota > Gammaproteobacteria > Oceanospirillales > Alcanivoracaceae > Alcanivorax > Alcanivorax sp. HI0044. The sequence goes on along the minus strand of NZ_LWEZ01000875.1, from coordinate 24,228 downwards.
ACATCAGGTTAAAGCGGTGGCTCTGACCACCCAGCGCGCTTCGGTGGTGTGTCTTGATGAACACAAGCAACCGATACGCCCGGCGATTATCTGGCTGGACCAGCGCCGCACGGATTCCATCCCCCGACTGCCCTGGTGGCTGGCAGCCCCGGTGACAGTGATCGGGCAGGGGGAAACCCTGCGGCAGTTCCAGGCCAAGGCCGAGTGCAACTGGCTGGCGGTGGACGAACCTGTGCTATGGCAGAAAACCCGACATTTTCTGCTGCTGTCGGGCTACCTGACCTATCAGCTTACCGGGCAGCTGCGGGACTGTACCGCGTCCCAGGTGGGCTACATTCCTTTCGATTATAAAAGGCGCTGCTGGGCAGCGGCCCATGACCTTAAATGGCAGGCGTTGCGGGTGCGCCGTGAACAGTTACCGGAACTGGTAGAGCCGGGCAAACCACTGGGGGCGATCACCGAGCAGGCCAGCCTGGCCACAGGCATCCCCGCAGGGCTGCCCCTGATTGCCTGCGGCGCGGACAAAGCCTGCGAAGTGTTGGGTGCCGGCGCCTTTACCCCGGAAATTGGCAACCTCAGTTACGGCACCACCGCCACGTTCAACACCTGCAACGCGCACTATGTCGAGCCAATCACCTTTGTCCCGGCCTACGGCGCCGCCGTGCCCGACCGCTATAATTCCGAAATCATCGTTCAGCGCGGTTACTGGATGGTGAACTGGTTCAAGCGTGAATTCGGGCAACAGGAAGTGCAGCAGGCCGAAACGCTGGGCGTGGCGCCGGAAACGCTCTTTGAAGCCTTGCTGGAAGAGTCTTCGCCGGGCGCCATGGGGTTGATGCTGCAGCCGTTCTGGAACCCGGGCGTGCGTATTCCCGGGCCAGAAGCCAAAGGTGCCATTATTGGGTTTGGCGATGTACACACCCGCGCCCACCTGTACCGAGCGATTATCGAGGGCATCGCCTATGCCCTGCGTGAGGGAAAAGAACGGCTGGAAAAGCGTAACCGCATTCCGGTCAACTCCCTGCGCGTGTCTGGTGGTGGCTCGCAAAGCGATGCGATCATGCAGATCACCGCGAACATCTTCAATTTGCCTGCAGTGAGGCCCCACACCACGGAAACCTCCGGTTTGGGGGCTGCGATCAATGCGGCCGTTGCTTTGGGGCTGCACCCGGACTATCCCTCTGCGGTGGCCGCCATGACACGCCCGGGTGATACCTTCCTGCCAGAGGCGGCCCCGGCACGTCACTACGACGCCCTGTACCGGGACGTCTACCGCAAGTTATATCCTCGGCTGGCGCCGTTATACCGTTCCATTCGCCGCATTACCGGCTATCCGGCTCGGGTTTAATCACGCCCGCGCTGTCCTCTGTGGTAGGGTCTTACCTCCATTGTCTTCACGGTTTGTGTCCATGTTCCGCTGGTGCTCAACGCTGTCTCTGCTTGCCGCTTTGCTGGTGCTGCCTTTGGCTGCGCACAGTGACGATAACAGCAACACCCTGAGCCAATTGCGGGCCGATCTATCACAGGGCCAGCTGGGGGTGCTGTTACAGCGCCAGGATATCGTGCCGTTGCCGGCGTCGACCATCAAACCCTGGGTGCAGGCGCAGCCCATCGACCGTTTTGCCATTACCGGATTCAATGAAAGCGACAGCCGTTTTGCGGCGCGGGTACGGCTGCATTTTCCTGATGGCGCCATCAGCTTCCTCCGCCTGGAGGGGGCCCCGGCTAACCCCTACACATTAACCGACTGGTACGATTACAGTTCCGGGATGCGGCTAACCGCGCTACTGGAAGAAGGCCGCTGGCTGCAAAGTGAAGCAGGCAAGGCGTTTCTGGAAGCGCTCGGTGAGTCACAAAATCAGGCGCGTGTAGCCAACCTGGCGCAAGGGCGTCCTGCGGCACTGAAATTGTGGCTGACCCAGTGTCTGGGCAAGCCCTGCGAGCGCATTGCTGTGGAACATCAGCTTGAATCCGAACAGCCGATGGTTTGGTTGCTGCGCCGGGCAATTGCGAGTGGCGGCATGGACCAGTACCGGCAACAGCACGATGCGTTGCTGACAGCGCTGGGTGACGATCCTTACCTGTGGTGGCTGGAAGGGCAGTATGCGCTGGAATACCAGCAGTGTGCCTGGCTGGCCTCGCCATTACGCGAGGCCTGGCTGCGCCATCAGGAGGTGCTGGTTCTGGCGGATGTGGCTCTGCAGTGCACGCTGAACCACACCCCGGAGAAAACCGCCTTTGGCACGGCGCTGACTCGACAACTGCCTGTGGCTACGATCATGGATTCGGTAACTGCGTTTTTTGCAGCCCATAACCGCTCGGTACCAGAAAATTGGCGGCGGTGGGGCCAGACCTCTTTACCACTCATCCCGCCGTCTGATCAGGAGTAACGCCATGCGTGTATCGGAACTGGCAAAAAAGGCGAACACCACCGCAGAAACCGTGCGCCATTACACGGATATCGGTTTGCTGTCACCGAGTCGCGACAGCCATAACGGCTACCGTTATTACGGGGCAGAGGATTTACGCTTGTTGCGGTTTGCCCTGAAAGCCCGGTCTCTGGGGTTCACTCTGGGCGATATTCAGTCACTGACTCAGGCCTCCCGCGAAGGGGAAACACCTTGTGGCCAGGTCCGCACCCTGATTGAAAGGCGGCTAACGCAGGTAGAAGCTCGAATCGCCGAACTGCAGGCGTTGAGTGCTCGTATGCGTGATGCGATGAATGAATGGCAGGGTGCGCCGGACTGCCGGCTGGATGATGGCCGGGTATGTGGTCTGATTGATTCCTTTGTGGGTAACGAAGCAGAGTAGGGCAGCGCTGGCTGAACCGTTGAGCCTTTCGTTTAGAAACTTATCCAGCACAAGGAGCAGGAGGAGCGGAGAAGAGCACCTGCAGCCATCATCAGTATTGGCTACAGGTGCTCGCCAGCGGAGCACGCTAGGTGCTCGATTTTTTCTGCGAACTCCCTTTCTTCTTGTCGGCGATGGCCGAACCGGACTTGTTCTTGTCCGATTTGTTGTCAGTGGTGGTCTCTTTTTCCTCGCCTTTGCCATCCGTCTTGTTCTCCGCTGCCGCTTTCTCGGCGGCGGCTTCAGCGCGGGCTTCGGCTTTCTTTTCTTCCTTGGCGGCGTCTTCTTTCACCAGGCCAAGAATATGCCAGCCGGCCTTCGGGTCAGGCTGCTCTTCCGCGGAAAAAACATGAATTCGCTCGCGGGCATCAATGGCAAATAGCGGCCAGACCTGGCGCCCCGGTGCCTCTTTGTAGGCCTGAAAACTGAATTCTTCGGTAATGCGTGTTTTGCGGATTTCAGCGCCCTGGCTGAGCAGGCTGGCCAGGCGGGCATAGGTCATCTCCGGCGCAAAAAGGGTGGCGCCACGGTGTTCTGGCGCCACTTCGTGCTTCACTTCCTTTTCCGTTTTCTGGGTGGGCAGGCTGAAAATGTTCTGTTCGCCGAATTCCAGCCGGTAGCGCATGGTCGCCATGGTATTAAGCTCACGGCGAGGGCTGAGGCCCAGCAGCTTGCCATAACCCACCAGATCCAGATATTGATCCGCGTGTTGAGATACCGGGTTGCCGTAAAAGGTGCCCAGCCCTTCCATCCTCGCCGAACGAATGGACTCCCAGCTGGAATCGGTGACCACCACCGGGTACTGGTTTTTCTGCAAGGCTGCACCAATGGCCCGGGCCACCGGGTTGGCGCCGATGATCAGGAAGCCGCGTGCGGCAGGTTCCGCCACTTTCAGCAGGCGGGCCAGAGGCCGAGCCGTGAGGCTCTGCAACGCTACCGTGCCGATAATCACCATAAAGGTGAGCGGCACCAGCTTTTCGGCCCCGGGAACGCCATTTTGCTGCAAGCGTTCGGCAAACAGGGCGGAGATCGCCGCGGCAACAATACCGCGCGGAGCAATCCAGGCGAGCAGGGACTTTTCTCGCCAGTTTAGCGATGAGCCCAGTGTGGAAACCCATACCGACAGGGGGCGGGCAACGAATTGAATGATCGCCAGTACCGCCAGAGCCGTGAGCCCAAGCTGGCTCAGCTCGCTCATTTCCAGTCGTGCCGCGAGCACAATAAAGAGGCCGGAAATGAGCATCACCGACAAGTTTTCCTTGAAGTGGAGAATGTCGTCGGTGCGTACTCCTTTGCGGTTGGCCAGCACGATACCGGTGGCGGTAACGGCTACCAGCCCGGATTCTTCACTCAGCCCGTTGGCCAGAACGAATTCGCCAATGATCGAGGACAGCACCAGAAAACTGCGCAGGTATTCAGGAATCAGGTGGCGGCGCAGCAGCTCGGCGAGCCCAAACGCCACAACGCAACCGATGGCGGCACCCACACCGATGGTCTGGAAGAACAGCCAGAGTGTATGCAGCACCGCGCCGTCCTGTCCGCTTGCCACTACCAGTTCATAGGCCAGTACCGCGAAAATTGCGCCCAGCGGGTCGATCACAATCCCTTCCCAGCGAAGCAGGCGCGACACACTGCTCACGGGCCGCACGCTGCGCAGCAGGGGAACAATCACGGTGGGGCCGGTCACCACAACAAGGGCACCGAACAACAAGGCCAGGCCCAGCGGCAGCTTCAGCACCCACCAGGCAGAGACCGTCACGATGCTCCAGGTGACCAGCGCGCCCCAGGTGACCAGCCGCCGCACGGTTTTTTCCAGGCCGCGAATCTCATCGAAGCGCAGCGTCATCGCGCCTTCGAACAGAATAATGGATACCGCCAGTGAAACACCGGGAAGCAGCAGGTCCCCGAACAGCTCCTTGGGTTGCAGTACGTCAAAGAACGGGCCAAGGGCAAGGCCGGTAAGCAACAAGGGCAGGATGGCGGGGAGCTTGATTCTCCAAGCCAGCCACTGGCAGGCAAACGCAGCCACGGTGATGATGGCTAGCTGGAAAGGGACGCTTAAATCCATGAAGTTCCTAGGTGATGAAACGGATCCACATCTGGCGGGCACTTATCCATTGGCCGGCGAGATGGGCATTGCGGTAGCCACGGGCAGGGCAATACGATTGCGGTCATGCTGCCACGAGCCAAGCCGCATTATGCATGATTGCGGGTGGCGGTAAACGCGTATTCGGGCATCAAGCGCCGGGCTGCTTACCCGTGAGCCGGCTAATAGTCACAGCCCCTCAGCCCTGTCGCAACCTGTTTTTACCTGCAAACATTGAACCTGATTCATAAATCGACTGAAAGGGTTAGAGCATTGCGGTACCATTGCGTGCGATTGCGCTCTTGAGGCTGAGTTTGCGGGGCATTGCTGAACCGCTCCGGCATATCCGTCTTTACCCCGCATCATTCTCAATCTGGGCTCCCAAGGGGCGCAAAACGTGCACCGGGGCCGGCATCAGGATACTTCATGCAAAACCTTTCTCCCGGCCGCCTGGCATTCTTGCTCGCCACCCTGGTGGCACTGGGGCCTTTGGCCATTGACACCTACCTCCCGGCATTGCTGGCCATGTCTGGCCATTTCGCCGTTGAAATCCATGCAGTGGAGGTGTCGGTCAGTGTCTATGTACTGGGGGTGGCTGCGGGCCAGTGGCTGGGCGGGCCGCTGTCGGATCAGTTTGGCCGCAAACCGGTGGCCTATGTGGGGCTGACCCTGTTTATTCTTGGCTGCCTGAGCATTCCGCTGTCTTCGAATATCGAGATGCTGTACATGCTGCGCTTTCTACAGGCGCTGGGTGGTGGTGCCACGGTGGTTATTGCGGCGGCCTCAGTACGAGATCATTTTACCGGCAAGGAAGCGGCCAAGGTGATGACCACCATCGGCCTGGTGATGCTGGTGGCCCCCCTGGTGGCGCCGGCAGTGGGGGCTTTGCTGCTCAAGTTGTTTGGCTGGCAAAGTATTTTCTACATGCTGGCGATATACGGATTCATGCTCTTTGGCATTGTGCGTTTCCTGCTGCCCACCGTGGCGGTGAAACCGGGTACCGAGCCGCTACGCCAGCGCATGTTCCTGGCTTATGGCCGGGTGTTGAGTAACCGCCAGGCCATGGGCTTTATTCTGGCCAATGGCCTGGCGTTTGCCGCCATGTTTACCTTTATTACCGATGCTGCCTTTCTTTACATGGAGTATTTTAGAATCACGCCAGAGCAGTTCCCCCTGTATTTTGGCGCCAATGTGGTGACCATGCTCGGCATGAACCGGTTAAACGTTTTGCTGCTGCGCCGTTACAGCAGTGCATCAATCATGCAGGTGGCACTGGCGTTACAGGTGGCGGCCTGTCTCACCTTGCTGGGTTTAACCCTGGCCGGTTTGCTGACGCTGTGGCTGGTGGTGCCGCTGATCATGGTTGCTGCAGGAATGGTCGCGTTGATCATGCCCAACGGCATCGCCAGCTTCCTGGATTTGTTCGATCGCGACAGTGGTGCGGCCACCGGGCTGAATGGCGCGCTGCAATTCCTGTTGGCAGGTGTTATCGGTACGGTGCTGGGCATGCTCCACGATGGCAGCACGTTACCCATGACCGCCTTGATGGCCGCCAGTAGCGTGGCGGCCTGGGTGGCATTCTCTCTATTGGCTCGCCGACAGCCCTGAGCCTTTGGGCATCAGCGGTGGTGCCAGCAGGGCGGCCAGCGTTACCAACCCGGCGACTCCCCACGGCAGTAACAGCCAGCCACTCAATGGCAACTGGCTGTCGAACAGGCGAGTGCCGAGCGGTATCAGGGCGGCCAGGTGGATCAGATTGGCCAGCAATGCGGCCCCACCGAACAGATAGAAGGCTTGAAGTGCCGCGGTTTTACGCAGCAAGGCGCGGCGGCCCCCAATCACGATCAGCAACCGGTTGTCCCGCCGCAGGGCGTCTGTCATAGCCAGCAGGGCCGCCATCAGCACCAGCAGGGCAGCGAGTAACAGCAGTACGCCCACCACAAAGGCCGCACGGCTAGCCTGGCCGATGATATCCTGCAGCGTGGCCAGGATGGCATTTACGTCCAGCAAGCTGATTTGCGGGAATTGCTGGACCAGATCGCCCAGCTCTGCCTGCTGATCTGCGGGCAGGAAAAAGCTGGTGATCCAGGTGCGGCCCTGCGTCTTCAGTGTGTCGGGCGAAAAGATGAAATAAAAATTGGGAGCAAAGCTTTCCCAATCCACCTCACGCAGCCCCACCACGGTGGCACTGATGGTCGGCCCGGCGCCGGTGAACGTGAGCGAATCCCCGAGTTGTAGTCCCAACGAATCCGCCAGTTTGCTTTCCACGGTGACTTCATTGGCGCCGCTGGCCCAGCGCCCTTCGGTGAGAATGTTGCTGTCCGGCAGGGCATCGGCTTCGGTGAGAGACAGGTCCCGGTTCAGGGCGCGTTCAGCCCGATCCTCTTCCTTGGTAACGGCGCTGCGAACGGGCTCGTCGTTAATGGCGGTGAGCCGGGCCCGAACCACCGGATAGAGCGGCTGGGATTCACTGTTGTGTGCGCCAAGCCAGTCATTGAAGGCGTCCAGATCCTGATCAAACAGATTGATCACGAAATAGTTGGGCGCTTGTTCCGGGAGCGTGGCCCGCCAGTCGCTCAGCAATTCCCTGCCGGTTTGCACCGACATGGAAAGCACGGTCAGGGAAATGATCAGGGCTGCCAGCAAGGGCAGGGTGGTCGCCTTGCGGCGGCTCAACCGGCGCAGGGCCAGCCGCGCGGGCAGGCTCAGGCGCGTACTGAAACGGTCCAGTAACTGCACCAGTGGCCACAAAATCATTGGCAGCCCCAGCGAGACTGCCAGGGTGAGCAGCAAGAGCGGCCACAACGCGGCCAGCGAACCGGTCATGATGGCAGCCAGGGGAACAGGCGTGGCAATGGCGATGAGCAAAACCCGCCGCCCCAGTCGGGTCGGCGCCTCACGGCCACTGAGTAGTGCGGTGGCGGGCAGCGACAGGCTCACCCACAGCGTTGGCGCGGCAAATCCGAGCCAGAGTAGCACCGGGCCCAGCAGTCCCCAGATCACCGGCGCCATGAAAAACTGTTCCGCACCGAGCAACGCGGAGAGCTGCCAGCCCACCAGTACGGCAAGCGCGACACCGGCAATGATCGGCAGCAGCAGCGCAAGCACATCACCACCCAGTAGTCGCCGGACGATTTGCCGTTGTCGAGCGCCTACGGTTTTCATCACGGCACACAATGTTTGTTGCTGGCGCGCACGATGGTTGGCGGTGAGATAAATGGCGGCGGCACACAGCAGCACCACCAGCATCACCGCCAGTTGCGACCACAGAAACATTTGCTCCACCGGGCCACGGCTACGCAGATCTGTGGTTGCCACGGTTTCGATGGACTGGTCCGGACGCAGGTTATCGCCAAGCTGTTCATCCAGGGCTGCACGTTGCTCACCATTGGCGGCCACCAGCAGGTGGTGCCGGTAGCGACTTCCCGGGCCGAGCACGCCGGTACTTTCCAGGTCCGACAGGTGCATAAGGGTACGAGGGTTCATGCTGTAGAAGCCGGCCTGTTGATCTGGCTCCTGCACCAGCACCTTGTCGATCAGAAAGCTGCGCTCACCAAGGGTAATGAATTCCCCGGCTTTAAGCCCCAGCCGGTCCAGCGCCTGGCCAGCCAGCCAGACGGTTCCTGGCGTGGGGCCATGGCCCACGGGGTAAGGCTCGCTAAAGCGGGAGTCGCTGACCGACAGCTCACCATAAAGTGGGTAACCGTCGGACAGTGCGCGAATGCTGGACAGCAAAAACTGATCTTCATTGATCAGTACGCTGGCAAAACCGGTTGCTTCAGCATGGGGCAAATCGGCAACGGCCTGTTGCTGGTTCTCTTCGGGGAAACGGGAACCTTCCAGAATCCAGTCTGCCCCCAGTGCCACGGCGGTTCGCTGATTGAACCGCTGATCCACGCTGTCACGCAGAATCAGCATGGCAGTCATGGCAAAGGCCGCCACCAGCAGGGCCAGGGCCTGAACCCGAAATGCGGGGGATCGCCAGGGTTTAAACACTGAGGCGGCCCTCCGTCAGAGAGACCGATCGCTGGCAGCGACCGGCCAGCTGCGGGTCATGGGTGACTAGCACCAGCGCGGTTTTTTGCTCCGCATTCAGCGTAAACAGTAGATCGGCCACATGCTCACCGTTAGCGAAATCCAGGCTGCCGGTGGGTTCATCGGCAAACAGCAAGGCCGGCGACACAACAAAAGCCCGCGCCAGGGCAACGCGCTGCTGCTCGCCACCGGAAAGCTGTGCCGGGAAGTGATGTTGCCGGTGGGCCAGGCCCACCTGATCCAGCCAGTGCATGGCCAGCTCACGGCGCTTTTCGCGGTTGAGAATTTCCAGCGGCAGCATGACATTTTCCAGCGCGGTGAGGTCATTGATCAGCTGAAAATGCTGGAACACGAAGCCGCACTGTTCGCCACGCAGTCGTGCCCGCTCGTCCTCGTCAGCCTGGCTGAACGAGGCACCATTGAGTTTCACGTCACCAGCCGTGGGCACATCAAGACCCGCCAACAAGGAGAGCAGGGTGGACTTGCCTGACCCGGAAGGGCCTGTGATCGCCAGGCTGTCACCGGCATTCACCTCAAGCGTGATATCCTGCAGCAAATCAAGCCCGCCTTCTGGGCCCTGAACGCGCTTACTGACATTGTGGGCAAGCAAAACGGGAGACGCTGTATTCATCATGGCAAGATATCTTCTACTGATTCAGTTGTTGTGCGTGACAGCATCGGTTCACGCCAGCGGTGTCTTGATACTGGGCGATAGTATCAGTGCTGCCTACGGTATTGAAAAGTCGGCGGGCTGGGTTGCTCTTATGGACCAGCAACTGCAGGAAAGGTGCCCGGATTATCCCGTCATCAATGCATCGGTTAGCGGTGAAACCACCGCCGGCGGCAAAACGCGATTGCCGGCACTGTTGTCACGTCACCAGCCGGATCTGGTGGTGATTGAGCTGGGGGGTAACGATGGTTTGCGTGGTTTGTCGCCCATGGCCATGGCGAGGAACCTGGAGCAAATGGTCGTGCTTTCGCGGGAAGCGGGAGCCACCGCGGTGCTGTTGGGCATGCGCATTCCCCCCAATTACGGCCAGCAGTACACTGCCTTGTTTGAACAGCAATTCAAGGACGTTGCGCAATCCACCAGCACGCCCTGGGTGCCCTTTTTTCTGGATGGCGTGATTGAGCAGGGTTGGGTGCAGGATGATGGCATTCACCCCACCGTTGATGCTCAGCCGCTGTTGCTGGAAAGCGCCTTGTCAGTGATTGAGCCGCAACTGCCTGTGCAGTGCCAAGGCAAGAGTGATCAGTAAATACAACCGAGCGAGCCCCGATGTTTGATTTAGGCCCATCATGGCAGGAAATACTGGATTACTGGTTTAAGGATGGCCTGGAGCATGGCTGGCCATCGGGCAACATGAGCAAGCGATGGTTTGCCGCTACGGCTAGAGACGATGCGGAAATTGCACACCGCTTTGGTGCGTTGGTGGATGCGGCCCTGCAGCAGGAACTGGTGGACTGGGAAAGAACCCCCCTGGGGCGACTGGCGCTGATTCTGTTGCTGGACCAGTTCACCCGCAATATCTACCGCGGCCAGGCCCAGGCTTTCAGTGGTGATCATCGGGCCGCCACGCTGGCCATTGAGGGGCTGTCACGGCAGATGCACAGCAAGCTGCCGCTGTGCGGGCAGGTTTTCTTTGTGATGCCGCTAATGCATGCCGAAGACGAAGATCTGCAGCAGCAATGCCTTTGCGCACTGGAGGCTATCAGGGCTAATGCGCCCCAGGCACTGGCCAGCCATGTGGACAGTTCGCTGAAATCCGCGCGGGAGCATCTGCAAATCGTTCAGCAATTTGGTCGCTTTCCGCACCGCAACCGCGCGCTGGGGCGGGACAGCACGGCTGAGGAGCTCAGCTTTCTGGAAAACAGCTCCGGTTTCGGGCAGTAAAACCGGTGCTCCGGTAGAGAAAGGCGCTACGCGGGTTTACGGCGGATGTAGAGCGTCTTGTTGACCACCGCCACGCGGTTTCCATCGCCATCCACGATTTCAACCGGCCAGCACGGCAGGTATTTTTCTCCCCCATCGGTGTTCGCGCGGATATCGTCGATCATGGCATCGGTGAGCTGAAAATGGGCGAAGACCCGGCCCTTGCCGGGCCGGACAAATTCTATATCCGCTGCCTTGTCCCAGACCACATAATCGCGCCCAAGCACGGTCATCACCATCAGCATGTAGAACGGGTCCACCATGGAATAGAGGCTGCCGCCGAAATGGGTTCCTACATAGTTCCGGTTGTACCAGTGCAGCCCCATGGAGACATTCAGTTCGCGGAAGTCGTCTGCCAGGTAGTCCACACGAACACCGGCGCCCAGGTAGGGCCCGTACAGGTTCAGAAACCATTGCAGACCTTTCGGTGAGCGCGTGAATCGCGAGAGCAGATTACGCATTGCCGGGTTCGAGAACGGCAATGGCGCTGTCCAGGCGCGCTTTCACTGCGGCAGGCACCGGTGTTTGGTGCTGTTTGAGAAGCCGCTGCATTTCCTCGCGGGCGTCAAACTGTTGCTGCTTCATGACACTGGGTAGTTGCTCTAGCTGCCATTGCAAGCGGCGCTGGCGCTCCGGTTCCGGGCTGGGCACACCGGCCAGGGCCTCAAAGGCCACGGCCAGGGTAAGAGCGGAGTCAGTATTCGCACCACTTTCTGGTTGGTCAGCGGATTCGACACTTTCCGTCAGGGCCACAACGGCGTCACGGAGCTGCTGCCACTGCTGCCAACGACTGAGTTGCTGAAGTCGCTCGCTGGCGCGCCGCTTCAGTTGCTGTGCTTTGCGAACCAGCGGCTGGGGCTGATTGCCATCCAGGTGCTCGTCCACGGCTGCAGCCGCGCTGCGTAGACTGTTCGCTGTGTCAGCGCTAAACGGTTGCGTCAGTGATACCTCCAGCGCATCAATGTGCGTGGTCAGCATCTGGCTCGCTTGCTCCTGTTGCTCGCGCCGGGCGGCAATATCCCGGTTGCGGGCATCGAACAGGGCATCCATGGTTTTGCGAAACGGTTTTTGCCATGTGCGGTGCTGGCCGGGCGGTAACCAGGCGGATTGCCGCCAGCGTTTCTGGATGGCTTGCGCTTCGCGTGTGGCGTGCTGGGCATCGTCCAGTTCCAGCAATGCACGGGCCTGGTCCAGCAATTGTTTTCGCTCGCTCTCGGCTTTTTCAATGTAACGATTCAGCTGCTCGTCGAGCTGGGTGAGCAGGGAGGAAAACCGTTTCTGCACATCCCGGGCGTCGGTGAACCGGATCGGGTGCAGGGTTTTCCAGTCTTTCGGGGCCTGCTGGCGAATTTGCCAGACACCATGCCAATCAGCGGTTTCCCAGTTCTGAGCGGTGACAAAGTCTTCCAGTTGCTGGCACAGTGCCCGGCGCTTTTCCAAATTACCTGCCTTGATGGCGTCCAGTTCGGCAAAGTGCGCATGGCAGGGCTGGTAGGCCTGGTCGGATGCCTCTTTAAAACGCGTCCACAACGCCTGATCCTCGCCCTGGTCCGAACTCATCAGCGCGCGCCATTCATCATGGAGCGCCTGAATGGCGGTGGCCAGTTCCGGGGCATCCATGGTGGTGTCTTTAAGCGCTTCCATGCGTTCGCATAACGCCACTTTCTTCGGTTCAGCAGCAAAACGGTGCCAGTCCTGCAACTCTGCACGGCGCGGAGCGAGCTTGGTGAGCTCTGCGTCCAACCCGGTGTCTCCGTCGCTTTCGATGATCGACTGGGCTTTGTGCCAGAGCCGATTGGCATGGCGCAGATTGCCCTGGCGCAGCTCTCGCTTCAGGGCGACCAGCAAGCCGCGATGGGGCTGTGAGGCTGGTGCCGGGCGGTTCTGTGCGGACGTTTGCGCATCGGAGGTTTCGGCTTCCCGTTTACGCAGCGCCAACAATGCAGAGGGAGGCTGATATTCCCCTGGCCAGCGGTCGGCCAGCTCGGCGAGTGTGGCCGGTGAGTCTGCTGCATTGATATCGGCGGCCAGGGTAAGCAGCTGTTGAAATGCAGTTACCAGGTCAGTGAAAGCCAGCCGGTCTTCATCCTGGGCCTGCGATTGCTCATCGGCGCTGTCCCAGCGGCGTTGCTGGGTGGCTAATGCGGAGCGCATTTCGCCTAGCTGATGATCCCAGGTTTCCGGGGTCGCCTGGCTCAATAGCTGATACAGGCTGTGCGCTGCCGCTTCGCGCTCAGCTTTTGCGGTCTCTGCCAGCGCCTGTTGCCGGGTTTGCTCTTGCAATTCGGTGAGCTGCGTGCGGCACTGGTGAAGGGCTTGCTGAACGCGGGAAGCCAAATCCGGGGTCGCCTGTCGTGTCAGTTGCTGCCACTGTTGCTCAAGCTGTTCCAGCTGCGGCCCATACAGGGCGTCCACACGACGGCGAGCATGCTGTTCAAGCCGATCGGCGAGGTGGTAGACCTTGGCGGTTTCCCGTTCACTCTGTTGCTGTTGTTGCTGGAGCGCCCGGGCCTGGTCGCGCGCCAGGCGAGTGACGCGCTTGTCACGACCCTCCTTGCCTAAACGCTTCAGCAGCGAAAGGGAGGCGATGTTCTGCACAGAGGCAACACGCAGTGCTTCGGTGGGAGCATCCAGAGCCAGCTGATATAGCACGCCTTCATCCTTGAGCCGCTCAATGGCTGCCATGCGGCTGTGCATGTCCGGGCTGTGGCTGGCCACATGGGCAAGCACATTTTCATTGCCGGTGAGCCGAATCAGGCGCAGGCGGGTGTCGCTGTTGGGGGCATCATCGGTAGTGCCTGCCAGCAGGGCCATGATGCGCATGGAGGCGGCCTCGCGAACGGAGGGCGCTTCGTCACGTTGGTGCACTTCATCCAGGGCCGCAAAATCGGTGAGTCGGCTGGTGGCAGCGGCGCGCACCAGGGCGCTGGCATCACCGCGCGCCAGCTGATTCAGCAGGGTCGCGTCATCACAGAGGTCCAGTTGCTCAACGGCTTTGAGACGAATATCGGGGTTGGCGTGTTGCCAGCGGGGTTTCAGAAATCGGCCAAACATAACAAGGTTCCAAATGCGTCCGCACGCAACACTCTCCACGCTTGCATGCGGGTGAACGAAACCCCATTGGCAGAAAATTAGCGTGTGGCGTGTTGCGCGTTGCGTGTTGCGTTCTTTTTGTCCAGCAATGCATCCTTGTCCGCCCAGAGTTCGCCAATCCATTGCTGAAAACGGGCGCGGAACTCCGCGTCGTCTTCGTAGTTGCCCTCTGAGGCCCAGGCAGGAATAACCCGTTGCTGCACAACAACTTCCACCTCGCCCATGGCGCCACCAAGAAAGGCCATCAGCGAGCGAGGCGTGCCCGGGGGATAGATAATGGTCACATCAAGCAGATTTCGCAAATGCCCGGACATGGCGTTAAGGGTAAAGGCAGCACCACCGGCCTTGGGTTTGAGCAGGTGGCGATATGGCGAGCCTTGTTTGGCGTGCTTTTGCGCGTCAAAGCGGGTGCCTTCAAAGAAATTCATCACCGAGGTGGGGAAGTAGGCGAATTTCTCACAGGCTTTGCGGGTGGTTTCCAGGTCTTTGCCTTTCAGTGAGGGGGTCTTTTCCAGTTCGGCTTTGCTGTAACGCTTCATGAATGGGAAATCCAGGGCCCACCAGGCCAGCCCCAGCAGGGGAACCTTGATCAGTTCCTGCTTCAGGAAAAACTTGAGAAAAGGGATGCGGCGATTGGAAATGCGCTGCAGTACCAGAATGTCCGCCCAGGACTGGTGGTTGCAGGTCACCAGGTACCATTGATCCTTGCTCAGCGTGTCCATGCCACTGATGCGCCATTTGATCTGGCTGGCCAGGGCAATAATGGCGTTGTTGTTGCCAATCCAGGTTTCCGCAATGACCACCAGGATTCGTGACAGGATGACTTGTGCCTTCTCAAATCGAAGCACCAGTCGCAGCAGGGCGAAAGCGTAAAGTGGAAGGCAGAGAAGCAGGGTGTTGATCAGCATGCCTGTCAGGGCGAGTGTGGCCCGGATCTTGTGCCAAATGGTCATAGCGCGATTCATTCAGTCAACGTAAACGGGCATGCTACCCAAAGGTAAACGCCTTGTCCCGTGTCCGTTTCGGTCAAATGGCCGTTTGTCACTGCAGGATTCCGCAAATGATTCCATGCAGTTATGCTGCAGCAATGCGGACTATGGAAAGATGTTGGTTGCCCCTGTTGCTGGTGCTTTTGGCATTCGGGCTGCCATTGCCGGGTTATGCCCAGGATGGTCCGGAGGGATCCTGGCAAGACAAGCCGGAAGAGGCTGCCGCTTCCGTTCAGAAGGGGCAGGGGGTCCCAGAATCACCCTCTGACGGGCCCTCAAGGGTCTTTCATTCGAACCCGTGTGGCCACCTTTCCGGGGAGGCTGGCTGGGTCGACAGAACCCACGACTGGATGTCGCGCACCGTATGCGGGCCAACACGCTGGGTCGATGGTTTTTTTATCGGCCCCAACGAAATTGATACTGAAGAGCCTGGCACACAGCTGCGGATCATTGGCGCAAGCCGCTGGCAAGACAATGATGATGACGGCAGCGAGGTAAAAATCCGCGCCCGGGTAGAGCTGCCCAACGCCCAGGAGCGCCTGAGTCTGCTTTTCCAGAATGATGACGACACCAGTGGTGAGCTGCGCAATGATCTGGATAGTCGGCCAGAAGAGGTGGGGGACGACTCGGGTGGGTTCCGCACTGCCCTGCGGTGGGTAACCAGGATGCCGGATAGAATGAATCTGGATCTGGATGCGGGGCTGCGCTCTGAATTCACTACCTTCGTTCGCGCGCGTTATCGCTGGTACACGCCGTTGCCGGGAGGAAAAACCTATTTCCGGTTTACCCAGAAAGGCTACTGGGAAGATCCGGAAGGCTTCGGCATCAACTCCCTGTTTGAGCTGGACCGGCCGCTAACGCAGGCTTCCACGATTCGCTTCAGCAGTGAATATGAATTGACGGAAGAAAATAACGAGATGAACCGTGATTGGTACTTCAATCAGACGGTGAGCCTCTATACCCGCCTGGGCAAGCAATCCGGCATCGGCTACTCGGTGGGGTTTGATGGCTATACGGATCCCATTGCAGCGATTGAAACCTGGCGCACCAGTGTGCGCTTTCGACGTAGCGTCTGGCGACCCTGGTTCTTCTATGAAATCGAACCGTATGTATTCTGGCCTCGTTCACTGGGCTACGAGGGCATTACTGGCATTGTGCTAAGGGTGGAGGTGCAGGCAGGTTTGCCCGTGTGGGAATACCCGGAATAGGCGTTAACGCGGGGCGAGAGAACGGCTTTTCACTGGGGCGGGAGCGAGACGACGGCCCGGGTTGCCCCGGGCCGCATCCGGACTAGTTTGCCCAGCCGCCTCGCTGGCGACGGCCAGAGCGTGAACGCATCAGCACACCGGCAATCAGGCCGACAATCAGAATGCCCACGCCAGTGATCCATTGCTGGGACGTATTGTTGCTGCGCAGCATCACGTTCTCACCCTTGACCTGATCCAGCTCGGAACGCAGCAGGCTCAATTCTTCATTGAGGCGACGGTTAGCCTGGTCCAGACGAATGGGATCAGATGCCACTTCCTGAAGCTGCTCGAGTTCGTTGCTGCGTGAACTCAGGGAGCTTTTCAACTCGTTGGATTGCTCCGACAGGGCATCGCGCTCGCCCTTGATCTCGGCGAGCTGGGTGCGCAGCTTCGCCACTTCTGCCTTGGCTTGCTCGCTGGCCTGGGTGGCGCGCTCAAGACGAATTTCAGCAGTAGGGCTCTGGCTCAGGTATTGCTTGCCGATGTAGCCCTCGGTATCGCCGTAGCGAATCTTTGCCCAGTCGCCCTCGAAGCCCAAAAACTCGATACGTGTACCGCTTTTGATCCCGCGGTGAAGGATGCGTCCGCTGGGGTTGGCGGCGGCACGAATGGGTACATAAATACTGTCATCCACCCAGGCCGCAGCGGCGAGGGCGTTGCTGGATGCACTCAGCAATGCCAGTACACAGAATAATCTAGCGAGCATCAGTCACTCCTTGAGGTCAGGCCGCGCAGTCTAAAGAAGTCATGCGGGTAGCGGCGCTACCATAGTCACATTTCGCCGCGCAGGCCGTGGTGTCTTTGTAAAAAATAGCAAATTGCCATGACTGCCCATTCGTTGCGGCTGTAGCTTTCAGGGCAGTACGCGCTTGAAGGGCTTTACCGTAACGCTGGCGTACACGCCGGCATCCATATACGGATCCGCATCCGCCCAGGCCTGGGCAGCGTCCAGGGAATCAAATTCCGCAATGACCAATGATCCGGTAAAGCCCGCTGGGCCCGGGTCTTCACTGTCGATAGCCGGGTGTGGCCCTGCCAGTTGCAGGCGCCCTTGATCACGGAGGGCTTCCAGCCGCGCCAGGTGCGCGGGGCGAGCCTGTTTGCGTGACGGCAAGGAGTCAGGGACATCTTCACTGATGATCGCGTACAGCATGGTTTCGCTCTTTATTCAGGTTTGCGGTGGTGTGCGGCCATGATGTCTTCCAGGTCTAGCCCGGTCAGCTTGCCGATGCGGCGAAACAGGAAGAGCATGGCAAGAATCAGCACAATCATGGAGGGCAAGACAATAACCGGGTAGCTCAGAGCTGTCATCTTGCCCAGTTCGGCATTGAATGCCTCGCTGCCCGGCGGGCTGGTCAAAATTATTTTGGCCAGCACGTAGTTGAGCACAGAGGACAGGAAAAAGGAGGCCGCCACCATCCAGGAAGCCTGCTTGAGGGTCAGCTCGAAGGCGTGGAGGTTGTTGTTGTCTTCCAGTTTGGCGGCAATCCTGTCGGTATCCAGCACCTTGTCGTTGTAAATGAAAGTCTTTACCAGCGGCCAACGGGTGCGCAGGGATACCATCGTTGCAATGCCCAGCAAGGCCGGAATGGCAGCCTCTTTCATGGCGATATACTTGGCGTCCAGCTCCATCAGACTGATGCCGCCGGTAAGCATAATGCTGACGATGCCCAAGCCAGAGAAGAAATTGGCCTTGCCGTTCTGCAGGAAATCGCGCAGGCCGTAGAGCAAGGGGAAGGCCAGCGCCACCACAATGGCCCACTTGGTGCCCAGCCAGTCATCCCCGGAGAGTTTGGCCAGGATCAGGGCCGGAATCACGATATTGATCAGCAGGTTGGCCAGCAAGCTTTCCTGCTTTGGTGGCATGGCGCTGGCTGGCTTGCCGTTCTGTTCCGGGATGTTGCTTTCGCTCATTCGAGATTCCGTTTGATCAGTTTATGGCAGCCGGAGGGCGTTAAAGATGCCGGTGAAGGGCTCAAAAATGCTACCCTGCGCCTTGATTCCCGTCGTCAGCCTGTCGCAGTGAGCGTCTGTGACGCATGGGAGTCACGGCAGACACATCGAGAACCTTGAGAGGATCTGGCTATTTCTTGTAACCACACAATCGACCTGCACAGTCACAGTACAGCGTCGGACGGTATTCTAAGCCCTGCAGCGCTGGTGTCGAGGGCTGCGGACTATGGCGTAACCTGTCTGGCCCTGACTGACCACGATACCCTGGCCGGGTTGCCTGAAGCCCATGAGGCTGCCCGTCAGCACGACATCAGCCTGGTGAATGGTATCGAACTGTCTGTGCGTCACGAAAACCGGGAATATCATGTGCTTGGATTGTGGCTGGATACCGGTTGTGGTCAGTTACAGGAAAGGGTCGCAGCCCAGCAGGAGGCACGGGTAAATCGTGCCCGGGAGATTGGTCGCCGTCTGGATCGCGCAGCCACACTGGCCAACAGTTATGAGCGCACCTGTGAACTGGCGGGCACCGATGCGCCTGGGCGTCCTTTGTTTGCCCGTTTTCTTGAAGAAGCGGGCAGGGTGCGCAACCACCGGCATGCCTTCAACCGCTATCTGAAGCAGGGGCAATCCGCTTTTGTGGCGACGCCCTGGTGCGCTCTGGAAGAGGCCATTGCCGATATTCATGCTGCCGGCGGCACCGCGGTACTGGCTCATCCGCAGGCCTACGGGATGACGCGCAAGAAACTGCGCCAGTTTCTTGCCCATTTCAAGGAAGCCGGCGGCGACGGCCTGGAAGTGGCCATGCCCGGGCTCTCCCCGCAACAGACCGCGTTGCTGGATGAATGCTGGCAACACTTTGATCTGCAGGTGTCCGCCGGATCGGATTTCCATTCGCCGGAGCAGAAATGGCTGGCGTTGGGGCGATTGCCGCCGGTGCCCAAAGGCGCCAGGCCGGTGTGGGAAGGGAGGCTAACCAGCTGACAATTGATAGTGGACAGTTGGCAGCTAAAACAATAGGTTGCGTCAATGTTTTGACGTTACCTGTCAATTATTAATTATCAACTACCAACTGAAGTTATGACCGACGTTATCTACATCCATCCCGAAACACCCCAGCCCCGCCTGATTAGACAGGCCGTGGACGTCATTCGTAACGGTGGGCTGATTGCCTACCCCACGGATACCACCTACGCGCTGGGATGTGGCATTGGTGAAAAGGCCGCTCTGGATCGCCTGATTCGCCTGCGCCAACTGGACAAAAAGCACGAATTTACGCTGCTCTGCCACGACCTCTCTGCGCTGGCGGTGTATGCCAAGGTGGACAACCCGGATTACCGCCTGCTCAAGGCGCACACCCCAGGACCCTATACCTTCATTTTACAGGGCACCACCGAAGTGCCACGCCGGCTGATGCACCCCAAAAAGCGCACCATCGGTATTCGAGTCCCTGACCATGCCATCTGTCAGGCGCTGCTGGCCGAGCACGGTGAACCGATAATGACGTCGACTTGTCACCTGCCCAACGATGAGTTTCCGCTCACCGACCCGCAAGACGTGCGCGATTTTCTGGAAAATCACGTGGACCTGGTGATCGACGGGGGCTTTTGCGGCACCCTGGAAACCACCGTCATCTCCCTGTCTGAAGGGGAGGGACCGGTGGTGGTGCGTGAAGGCGCAGGTCCAGTCGACGCCATCTATTAGTCAAATTGCAGGGATTTGCTCAGGGTTTGACCAGACACTGACAAGTCGCTGTCCCTCACGGCGCGGTTCGCCGTATAATCGCGGGCTTTCCCCGCAGCGTTCCCCCTGGAATGCCACCTACAGGGTATAAGGAGTTGGCTTTGAGTTCCGTGGTTCCCTCCCAGCGAGTTGTTTCCGGCATGCGCGCCACTGGCCGCCTGCATCTGGGGCACTACCATGGCGTGCTGAAAAATTGGGCGCGTCTGCAGCATGAGTTTGAGTGTTTCTTCTTTGTCGCAGACTGGCACGGACTCACCACTGAATACGAAAACCCGCACAAGATTGAGCAGCATGTCTGGGACCTGGTGATCGACTGGCTTGCCGCCGGGGTGAATCCGGGTTCGGCCACGCTGTTTATCCAGAGCCAGGTGCCAGAGCACGCCGAGCTGCATCTGCTGCTGTCCATGATGACACCGCTGTCCTGGCTGGAACGGGTGCCTACCTATAAAGATCAGCAGGAAAAGCTGCGCGAGAAAGATCTGAGCACCTACGGCTTTCTGGGTTACCCGCTGCTGCAGTCTGCCGATATTCTCGCCTATCGGGCCGGTCAAGTGCCGGTGGGGGCAGATCAGGTAGCGCACGTGGAGCTGACCCGGGAAGTCGCCCGTCGCTTCAACCATCTGTATGGCCGCGAACCGGGCTTTGAAGAAGCCGTGGACGCTGCCATCAAGAAGATGGGCAAGAAGCAATCCAAGATTTACCTGAACCACCGTCGCCAGTATCAGGAGCAAGGCGACGAAGCGGCGCTGGAAACAGCGCGGGCGCTGGTTGACGGGCAACAAAATATTACCCTGGGTGACAAAGAGCGCCTGCTGGGCGACCTGGAGGGTGGGGGCAAGGTCATTTTGCCTGAGCCTCAGTCGCTACTCACACAAGCCTCCAAAATGCCCGGGCTGGATGGTCAGAAAATGTCCAAATCCTACGGCAACTTCATCAGCATGCGTGAAGAGCCCGCGGATGTGGACAACAAAATTCGCCGTATGCCCACAGACCCGGCCCGGGTCCGCCGCACCGACGCCGGCAACCCGGATAACTGCCCGGTATGGCAGTTTCATATGGTGTACTCTGACGACACTACCCGGCAGTGGGTGCGCGAAGGCTGCACCAGTGCCGGCATCGGCTGTCTGGATTGCAAGAAGCCGATCATCGAAGCGGTTCAGGAAGAGTTGGAGCCCATTCGCAAGCGTGCGGAAGAGCACCTGCGCAATCCGGACCTGGTCCGTACCATTGTGGCGGAAGGGTGCGAGGAAGCACGCGAAGCCGCCCGCGCCACACTGGAAGAAGTGCGCGCAGCCATGGGCCTGAATTACCGCTAGGCGGAGCAGAGCATGACGGAAACGGTAGAGCACACGGCAGAAGATCCGGCACCCAAGCAGCCAGCAGGCCTGCTCGGGCCTCTGCACCCGAGCCAGTCGGAAATGCCGTTTGGTCTGGTGTATGGCAAGGCCATTACCAAGCTGCCTGATGATCTCTACATTCCGCCGGATGCCCTGGAAGTCTTCCTTGAGGCCTTTGAAGGGCCGCTGGATCTGCTCCTCTACCTGATCAAGCGCCAGAATCTCGACATCCTCGATATTCCGGTGGCCACCATCACGGTCCAGTACATGGAGTACGTGGAGCTGATGAAGGCCATGAACTTCGAGTTGGCGGCGGAATACCTGGTCATGGCGGCCATGCTCAGCGAAATTAAATCGCGCATGCTGCTGCCTCGACCCAAGGAAGACGAAGAAGAGGACGGTGAAGACCCCCGCGCCGAGCTGATTCGTCGCCTGCAGGAATACGAGCGTTTCAAGAAAGCGGCGGAAGATATTGATGAACTGCCGCGTCTGGAGCGAGACGTCTTTCCTGCCGAAGCCAAGCGCCCGGAATTCACCCGTGAGAAAGCGCAGCCGGATGTGGATATGCGCGAGTTACTGCTGGCACTGAAAGAAGTCATGCATCGTGCGGACATGTTTGAAAGCCACCAGGTATCACGGGAAAAGCTGTCCACCCGCGAGCGCATGGCCAGCGTGCTGGACAAGCTGAAAGGGCGCGAATTCGTGCCTTTTATCGAGTTGTTCAACCCGGAAGAGGGCAAGCTCGGGGTCGTGGTTACGTTCCTGGCCACACTGGAGCTAGTGAAAGGGTCACTGATCGAACTGGTTCAGACCGAAGCCTTTGCGCCTATTCACGTGAAGGCGAAAACGCTGGTATTGGAAGAGTCAGATCTTTTAGCCGGCCTTGAGCTCGAGGATGAACCCGATGCCGAATCGGATGCCTATGAAAGTGATACCGGCACTCTCGATGCGGTGGATGACGAAGCTCACGATGGAACCAAGGGGTAAGCGTGGACGCTGAGCAAATAAAAAGAATCATTGAAGCCGCCATTCTTGTAGCCGAAGGGCCGCTGGACCGTGACGGCATGCTGGCCTTGTTCGATGAAGAAGATCGACCCAGCAAGCAGGATTTGTCCAAATACCTTGAGCAGTTGGCTGACGAATACGAAGGTCGGGGCATTTTCCTCAAGGAAGTGGCGTCGGGCTTTCGCTTTCAGGCACGCTCTGAGCTGGGCTCCTGGGTGAGCCGCTTGTGGCAGGAAAAGCCACCCCGGTATAGCCGGGCGATTCTCGAGACCCTGGCCTTGATTGCCTATCGTCAGCCGATTACCCGTGGTGAGATCGAAGAAATTCGTGGCGTTTCGGTAAGCTCCCATATCGTCAAAAGCCTGCTGGAGCGAAACTGGGTTCGAGTTGTCGGGCACCGTGACGTGCCGGGCCGCCCGGCCATGTTCGCCACCACCAAACAGTTTCTGGACTACTTTGATCTAAAGAGCCTGGAAGACTTGCCGTCGCTGGCCGAGATTCGCGACCTGGACAAGCTGAATGAGGAGCTGGCCCTGACCGATGTGCCGCCCAGCAGAGCGGGTGAGGGCGATGCTGACGAAGCCTCCGAAGGTGACGTGGATGATGATGGCTTTGGCGAACATGAAGTGCGCCTGCCGGGTGATCAGGGGAGCATCCCCGGTTTTGAGCCGGAACCGGAAATCGACGACTCTACACAAATGAGCATGGACAAGGTCGATTCCGTACTGGCCAGCTTTGAACAGGAATTCCGCCGTAAACCCGGCGACAAGAATGACGCTGAGCCCGCCCCAGTTGGCAATGACGCGGTGGCGGATGATGCCTCCACTGAGCCGGACGGCGCTGCAAACGATAGTGATGATGTCGCGGTAGATGATGCTTCTGATCAGGAGCAGGAACCGAGCGACAGCGCAGAGGAAAGCCGAACGCCCCATGAGTGAGAAATTACAGAAAGTCCTGGCCCGTGCCGGGCTGGGCTCCCGCCGGGAGCTTGAAACCTGGATCAGCGACGGTCGCGTCTCGGTCAATGGGACTGTAGCGACCCTGGGTGACCGGGTTGGCAGTGAAGATACCCTACGTGTAGATGGCAGGATAATTAAAGTGAAGGCCGAAGAAGACACCGTTCAGCGGGTCATTATGTACCACAAGCCCCCCGGAGAAGTGTGCTCACGCAACGACCCCGAAGGGCGCCCGACGGTGTTCGATAACCTGCCGCGCCTGCAAGGCATGCGTTGGGTGCAAGTCGGCCGGCTGGATATCAATACCACTGGCATGATGCTGTTCACCACCGACGGTGAACTGGCCCACCGCCTGATGCATCCCTCCAACGGCTTTGTGCGCGAATATGCGGTGCGGGTTCGGGGCGGCATGACCCCGGAAAAGCGCCAGGCCATGCTTGATGGTGTGTTGCTGGAGGATGGTGTTTCCAAATTCGATAGCATCGAGGATGCCGGTGGCGCAGAAGAAGGCGCCAACCACTGGTACAAGGCCACGCTGACCGGCGGCAAGTACCGGGAAGTGCGTCGCCTGTTTCAGTCCCAGGACCTGGAAGTGGCTCGCCTGATGCGGATCCGCTTTGGTGACCTGACGCTACCTCCGCAGTTGCGTCAGGGGCGCTGGATGGAGCTGGAGCCGGAGCAAATGAAAGCGCTGATCGACAAGGTGGAACTCAAGGGCAAGAAGTACACCGGGCTTTACGGCCGTGCTCGCCTGCGCCACCAGCGCAGCGGCAGCAAGCCACCGCGCAAGGCCCGCCGCGGGCCGTATCGCCGCTAGGGAACCTCTGAAAAACTCCTTGTGTACTCAGTCTTTCAGGCTGGTTCGCAATCTATACCCCATTCGGGGCACAGAGGGCGCGCTTTTGAAGGTGTCCCCTAACTGGGATCGAGATATGTCCATCCATCGAAAAAGCGCAACAACGAGTGCGGGCCAGCCTGAATGACCCGAAGGGCGTGGCCTGAAG
>NZ_LWEZ01000874.1:0-210 GCF_001634945.1 Alcanivorax sp. HI0044 | reverse complement strand
TCACACCTTTACCAGAAGAAATATGCTGGTCTACCAAGGCATCGACGTTCAGATTGGCGATTCCATCTCCATATGTAGCCAAGACGTTTTTCTCATTTTTAAATAAATGCGATGCAATAGCCAAGCGACCACCTGTAGGAGTATCCTCCCCCGTCTGAAGCACCTTTATTAAAACGCTGCCACCCTTATATCGATCAGCAAACTGCCGAA
>NZ_LWEZ01000873.1:0-421 GCF_001634945.1 Alcanivorax sp. HI0044 | reverse complement strand
CTGGAGAGCAGAAACGGCTCAATCCCCATATCCTGCAAACGAGTGACCGCCCCCACCGCCGTATTGGTGTGCAGGGTAGACAGAACAAGGTGACCGGTGAGGGAGGCCTGCACCGCAATTTCAGCGGTTTCCAGATCCCGGATTTCACCCACCATGACCACATCCGGATCCTGGCGCAGAATGGCGCGCAGGCCGCGGGCAAAGGTCATGTCGACCTTGGTGTTGACCTGGGTCTGGCCGATGCCTTCAAGCTGATACTCAATGGGGTCTTCGACCGTGAGAATATTGCGCGAGCTGTCGTTGAGTTCGGTCAGCGAGGCATAAAGCGTGGTGGTTTTACCGGAGCCAGTCGGGCCGGTGACCAGAATAATGCCATGGGGCTTGTGGATGAGCTCGCGCATGTGGGCATCACAGGTGTCCC
>NZ_LWEZ01000872.1:0-504 GCF_001634945.1 Alcanivorax sp. HI0044 | reverse complement strand
CTCGAGAGGCGCTCCTACAGCGGCCTTGTAGAGAGTTAGATGGGGGTCTTCTGATCCTGCGGTTGCGGTGCCAGCTGCTCCACCCAGATCAGCGTCCCGGCAATCACCGCCACCGGCATGATGAACAGGTTCACCAGCGGGATCATGGTCAGGGCCATGACGATGGCGCCGAAGGTCAGCACCAGCCAGCGTTTTTCTTTCAGCCGTTCCAGCATCACCTCAAATGGCACCTGACGGTTGTCGGCGCCGAAATCGATGTACTGCATGCCCAGCAGCCAGCCGGACCACAGGAACCAGATAGCGGATGCCAGCACGTTGATCACCGGGA
Organism: Alcanivorax sp. HI0044; assembly: GCF_001634945.1. NCBI lineage: Bacteria > Pseudomonadati > Pseudomonadota > Gammaproteobacteria > Oceanospirillales > Alcanivoracaceae > Alcanivorax > Alcanivorax sp. HI0044. Next base: position 176 of record NZ_LWEZ01000872.1, on the reverse strand, counting down.
TAAAGTAAATCACCCCGACCACAAACAGAATCAGAACAGCGCGCCACAGCCAGTACCAGGTTTTACGCAGTTCGCGCTTGAAGGTGCGCACGATCATGGCGGGGATGGATTCGTCGNTCATGGGGTGGCCGGTAATCTGGATATCCACTTTCTCGGCCAGAAAGCCCATGAACGGT
>NZ_LWEZ01000871.1:0-405 GCF_001634945.1 Alcanivorax sp. HI0044 | reverse complement strand
TGCTCCCTGCGCGCCCGCTACGAAGGGGACATCGATGCCCTTGCCCGGCGTGTCGCCATTCCTGAAACCCCGGCATCACCCAGTGAACCCAGGGATGCGCCGCCGCCTGGGATTGACCCGAAAACCTGGGAGTTATTCAGCAGCAGCCGGGATCGTTCCGAACTGGCCCAGACCTTCAGCACGGTCAATGCCTTGCGCATGCATATGACGGAATACTATCTGTCCGGTGGCACCTGGCCAGACAGCCTGACGGATATGGGGGTGGCCCAGGAGCAGGTGACCGGCAAACGCATAAAGCGGGCGTATCTACTGGATGGTGGCATGTTGAAACTGGAGCTGGCGGGCCGTCTGGATGGCCATCAGCTAACCACCTGGCCGGTGGAAGGGGGCATGCAGCGTATTGAG
>NZ_LWEZ01000870.1:0-201 GCF_001634945.1 Alcanivorax sp. HI0044 | reverse complement strand
GTTTAAAGTGACCACATTCAAGAACCGCAGAGCCTGGCTTAGAGGCTTTACACTAGCAGCAGAGACCAAAACCATGCCTTTTCGTGACCGTTACACCGGCCTGATCAACCGTTACCGTGACCACCTGCCGGTGAATGATGACACGCCGATCATCAGCCTGGGCGAGGGGAATACCCCGCTGATTCGCTTGAAGAATATCCC
>NZ_LWEZ01000869.1:0-285 GCF_001634945.1 Alcanivorax sp. HI0044 | reverse complement strand
CGTATGGCGAAACCTGGGGGTGGGCGTGGGCCTGGCCACCAGCAATCTCAATGTCACGGAAACGGCGCCACAATACACCTTCCGCTACGATAATCGACTCAGCGGCGCCAACCTCTTCCTGTCCTGGTCGCTGTAAACCACCCGCGACCATCAGAACACGAGGCAAAACGCATCAATCTCTGGACACCGGGAAAATCCGGCGTAATATCGCCGCCGCCCACAAGGGCGAACAGTGACTCACCATAAGGAAGATCGATGGCCAAAGGCCCCAAGCCCATGCACAAC
>NZ_LWEZ01000868.1:0-445 GCF_001634945.1 Alcanivorax sp. HI0044 | reverse complement strand
CAGGCCACCGCGGACCGCATTGAGGCGCTCCGGTACCACTTGCAGCGGATCGGTATTCCACTGCGAGGCAATGAATTCCACGATGCCGTCTTTGGCTTCTTCCAGCCCGGCGCGGCATTCGCGCAGCACCGCGTCCATGGCCTGGCCCACATGGCTGGGCATGTCATCGCCCTGGCCGTTGTAGCTTCGTGCATTGCGCTGGTCGCCACTGATGCCGGCCAGGGTCGCTTCCACGTAGAGCAGGGCCCCGGCGATATCCATCAGGCTTTCGCGTTCGGCGGGTGCGTTGCCGGCGACGATATCTTCCATGGCGTGGAGTTGTTCTTCCACCAGTGCCCGGGGCTGGCCCAGGCCCAGTACGGCCACGGTGTCGGCCACCTGCTTCAGGGTCAGGGTGAGCGGTTGCAGCTTGCTGGTATCGGTGTCACCACTGTGAACAAAGCTT
>NZ_LWEZ01000867.1:0-11265 GCF_001634945.1 Alcanivorax sp. HI0044 | reverse complement strand
TGGTCACGGTCACACCAAAAATCACCTTGCCGGTATTTTCGATAGTCTGAATATCGATGATCTGCGCATTGGAAAGCTTGCCTTCAATATCGCCAATGCGGCCTTCACAAAACCCCTGCTGTTCGCGGGCAGCGTGATACTCGGCATTTTCTTTCAAGTCGCCGTGCTCACGGGCTTCTGCAATCGCAGCAGAAATCCGCGGGCGATCTTCTTTTTTCAGTTTTTCCAGTTCCTCGCGCAGGGCTTTGGCACCCTTGGCGGTCATCGGTACACGTTGCATAGTTATCCTCGTATCTTTTAACAGGCGCAAAATAAAAGGCGCTGCTAACGGAACCGCCCGGAGCACCCTGCTCCGAGCGCTCCCGACGACGATTTATTTCATTTCTGCGTGCAGGTCCTGCAAGCGACGAACAGTGGGTTCACCACTGATCCCCAGCGCCTGACACACCGCATGGGCGGCCGCGATGGTCGTGGTGTAGAACACTTTGTGTTGCAGCGCCGAGCGACGAATCGCGAACGAATCACGGGTCGCCTGCTTGCCTTCAGTGGTATTCACGATCAGGGCAATCTGGTCGTTCTTGATCATGTCCACAATATGCGGACGCCCTTCCAGCACCTTGTTCACCACCTTCACTTCAAGACCAGCCTCACCCAGCACCTTGGCGGTGCCTTTGGTGGCAACCAGGCTGAAGCCCCGCTCAATCAACATCCGAGCCACTTCAACAGACGCAGGCTTGTCGACTTCACGCACGGAAATAAAGGCCGTACCCGATTCCGGCAGCTTTTCGCCTGCACCCAGGGATGCCTTGCCAAAGGCTTCCGCGAAGGTCGCTCCCACACCCATGACTTCCCCGGTGGATTTCATTTCCGGGCCCAGGATCGGATCGACTTTCGGGAACTTGGCAAACGGGAACACCGCTTCTTTCACGAAATAGTGCTGCGGTTTGACCTCTTTGGTGAAGCCTTGTTCCTTGAGGCTGGTGCCGGCCATACAACGGGCGGCCACTTTCGCCAGGGACACACCAATGCACTTGGACACATACGGCACCGTCCGCGAGGCACGCGGATTCACTTCCAGCACATACACCTCACCGCTTTTCACGGCGAACTGCACGTTCATCAAACCGACCACACCCAGCTCCAGCGCCATATCGGCAGCCTGCTGGCGCATCACATCCTGCACATCCTCATCCAGCGAGTACGGCGGCAGCGAACAGGCGGAGTCACCGGAGTGCACGCCGGCCTGTTCAATGTGCTGCATGATGCCACCGATAACCACATCGGTACCGTCGCAGACCGCATCCACATCCACTTCGATGGCATCATCCAGGAAGCGATCCAGCAGCACCGGCGAATCGTTGGACACGGACACCGCGTTCATCATGTAGTTACGCAGCTCCGCTTCGCTGTACACGATTTCCATGGCACGGCCACCCAATACATAGGAGGGGCGCACCACCAGCGGATAACCGATTTCTTCCGCCAGACGCACACCGTCTTCCAGGGAACGGGCGGTGCGGTTGGGCGGCTGCTTCAGACCAAGCTTGTTGACCATCTGCTGGAAGCGTTCGCGATCTTCCGCTTCATCGATGGCATCCGGCGGGGTGCCAATAATCGGCACGCCGGCAGCCTGCAGGGCACGGGCCAGCTTCAACGGGGTCTGCCCGCCGTACTGGACGATCACACCCTTGGGCTTTTCTTTCGCCACGATGGCCAGCACGTCTTCCAACGTCACCGGCTCGAAGTACAGGCGATCGGAAGTATCGTAATCGGTGGACACGGTTTCCGGGTTACAGTTGACCATGATGGCCTCGTAACCGTCGTCCTTCATGGCAAACGCCGCGTGCACACAGCAGTAATCGAACTCGATGCCCTGGCCAATCCGGTTGGGGCCACCACCGATGACCATGATCTTGTCACGGTCGGTGGGGTTGGCCTCACACTCTTCATCGTAGCTGGAGTACATGTAGGCCGTATCCGTGGCGAATTCCGCCGCGCAGGTATCCACCCGCTTGTAGATCGGCAGCACACCCAGCTCTTCACGCTTGCCGCGCACGTCCGCTTCCTTCACGCCCAGCAGCTGTGCCAGGCGGGCATCGGAAAAGCCCTTGCGCTTGAGCGCATACAGGCTGTCGCGAGTCAGGCTACTGAAGGTGCTGTCGGCCAATTGCTGCTCGGCACGAATCAGGTCTTCGATTTGCACCAAGTACCAGCGATCAATCTTGGTGATATTGAATACGTCATCCACGGTCATGCCGACGCGGAACGCGTCGCCAACAATCCAGATACGCTCCGGGCCCGGCGTGGACAGCAATTGCGCCACTTGCTCACGGGCGTCTGGGTCAGCCGGATCCACATGAGGGTCAAAACCGATGGATTCGGTTTCCAGTCCGCGCAGCGCTTTCTGTACCGATTCCTGGAAGTTACGGCCGATGGCCATCACTTCACCCACGGACTTCATCTGGGTGGTCAGCACCGCATCCGCTTCGGCAAACTTCTCGAAGTTGAAGCGCGGGATCTTGGTAACCACGTAATCGATGGACGGCTCGAAGGACGCCGGGGTCTTGCCGCCGGTGATCTCGTTCTGCAGCTCATCCAGGGTGTAACCCACCGCCAGCTTGGCGGCCACCTTGGCGATCGGGAAGCCGGTGGCCTTGGAGGCCAGCGCGGAAGATCGACTCACCCGCGGGTTCATTTCGATCACCACCATGCGCCCGTTGTCCGGATTGATGCCGAACTGCACGTTGGAACCACCGGTTTCCACACCGATCTCACGCAGCACCGCCAGAGAGGCGTCGCGCATGATCTGCAGCTCTTTATCGGTGAGCGTCTGCGCCGGCGCCACGGTGATGGAGTCACCGGTGTGCACACCCATGGGGTCAAAGTTCTCGATGGAGCACACGATGATGCAGTTGTCCTTTTTGTCGCGGACCACTTCCATCTCGTACTCTTTCCAGCCCAGCAGGGACTCGTCGATCAACAGCTCGTTGGTGGGCGACAGGTCCAGACCACGCTGGCAGATTTCCTCGAATTCTTCCCGGTTATACGCCACACCACCGCCGGAGCCACCCATGGTGAAACTGGGGCGGATAATGCAGGGAAAACCCAGGTCTTGCAGGGCCGCGTTGGCCTCTTCCATGTTATGGGCAATGGCAGAACGCGGACATTCCAGGCCGATGGCTTTCATGGCCTTGTCGAAGCGGGAGCGATCTTCCGCCTTGTCGATGGCATCTTCGGTGGCGCCAATCATTTCCACGCCGAACTCTTTCAGCACCCCATTGTGGTCCAGGTCCAGGGCACAGTTCAGTGCGGTCTGACCACCCATGGTGGGCAGCAGCGCGTCCGGGCGCTCCTTCTCGATGATCTTGGCCACGGTCTGCCAGGTAATCGGCTCGATGTAGGTGGCATCCGCCATGGCCGGGTCGGTCATGATGGTGGCCGGGTTGGAGTTCACCAGAATCACCCGGAAACCCTCTTCCCGCAGCGCCTTACACGCCTGGGCACCGGAGTAGTCAAACTCACAGGCCTGGCCGATCACAATCGGGCCAGCGCCAATAATGAGGATGCTTTTGATGTCAGTTCTTTTAGGCATAGTTCGCTAACCGTCAGACGTATGTTGCGATTGTCTTTGCGTCGGACGTCAGACGTCGGACGTCAGACGCTTTTACTTAGCTTCCATCAGCTCGATGAAATGATCGAACAGCGGCGCGCAGTCACGCGGCCCCGGGCTCGCTTCCGGGTGCCCCTGGAAGCTGAAGGCCGGCACATCGGTGCGCTCGATGCCCTGCAAGGTGCCGTCAAACAGTGACACATGGGTCACTTTCAGGTTGTCCGGCAAGGTATCGATATCCACCGCAAAGCCGTGGTTCTGGCTGGTAATCATCACCGTGTCATCCGCCAGGGTTTTCACCGGGTGGTTGGCGCCGTGGTGGCCCGTGGCCATTTTCATGGACTTGGCGCCACTGGCCAGCGCCAGCAATTGATGGCCCAGGCAGATACCGAACACCGGCAGACCGGTGGCAACGATCTCCTGGATCGCGGCAATGGCATAGTCGCAAGGCTCCGGGTCACCGGGGCCGTTGGACAGGAAGACACCGTCCGGCTTCATGGCCAACACCTCGGACGCGGGCGTCTGGGCCGGCACCACGGTGAGCTTGCAGCCGCGCTCGGCCAGCATGCGCAGGATGTTGCGCTTGACGCCGTAGTCGTAGGCCACCACATGGAAGCGGGTCTCGCCCTGCTCGGTGTGACCTTTCTCAAGATCCCAGGTGGACTCGGTCCAGCTGTAGGACTCGGCAACACTCACTTCCTTCGCCAGGTCCATGCCTTTCAGGCCGGGGAACCCCTTGGCCGCCGCCAGCGCCTGTGCTTCATCCACATTGTCGCCGGCCAGAATGCAACCATTCTGGGCACCCTTGTCACGCAGAATGCGCGTCAGGCGGCGAGTGTCGATATCGGCGATGGCAACAATGTTGCGCTCACGCAGGTAGTCCGGAAGAGTTTGCTCACTACGCCAGTTGCTCACTGTCATGGCCAGATCACGAATCACCAGGCCCGAGGCCCAGATTCGGGAGGACTCTTCGTCCTCGGCAGTGACGCCAGTGTTACCAATATGCGGATAGGTAAGGGTTACAATCTGCTTGGCATAGGAAGGATCCGTCAGGATCTCCTGATAGCCAGTCATGGCGGTGTTAAACACCACCTCACCCACGGTTTCACCCGTGGCACCGATTGCAACACCCCGAAAGATGCTTCCGTCTTCAAGAGCGAGAATGGCGGGAACCGTCAACGCAACCTCCAGGCTGATAGGGAATAGGGAGATCTGCGGCGGGTGCGCTCGCAAAAAAGCGAGATGGATTCCTCCACCTCGCTTTTTTCTGAATTCTTCATTCGGCGCCCCGCACGCCCATCACGGGCTGCGCGCTATTTTAGGGCTTTGTGGCCCCGCTGTCACGCGGCAATCCCGCTGATAGACCAGTGGCGGGCCTGGCAGGCGGCTAGGCCTTGCCCCAACCGGCGCTTTCCCCGGCCAAGCCGAGCACGTCCTGCATGTCGAACAGGCCCTTGTCATGGCCGCCAAGCCAGGCGGCTGCCCGCACCGCACCACGGCCGAACGACATACGGCTGGAGGCCTTGTGGGTAATTTCCACCCGCTCACCTTCCGCCGCGAACATCACTGTGTGGTCACCAACAATGTCGCCGGCACGAATGGTCTCGAAGCCGATGGTGTGGCGCTCGCGCTCGCCGGTGCGGCCTTCACGGCCATACACGGCACACTCGCTCAGATCTCGGCCCAGGGTCTGGGCGACCACTTCACCCATGCGCAACGCCGTGCCTGACGGCGCATCGATTTTGTGCCGGTGGTGGGCTTCAATCACTTCGATATCCACTTCATCGCCCATGATCCGGGCCGCAGTTTCCAGCAGCTTGAAGCACAGATTCACCCCGATAGAATAATTCGGCGCAAAACAGATGGCGATATCGTCGCTGGCAGCGCGCAGCGCCGCTGTCTGGGTGTCATCCAGCCCGGTAGTGCCGATCACCAGTTTGGTCCCCGCCGCCCGGCAGATCTCAAGGTTTTTAACCGTGGCTTCCGGCACGGTGAAGTCGATGAACACATCCGCATCGTTCACCACCTTGCTCAAGTCATCCGCCAGCAACACACCACTACTGCCCTGGCCCACCAGCTCACCGGCATCCGCACCAATCAGGCTGGAGCCGGGCACATCCACCGCCGCCGCCAGCGTTGTATCCGGGTTGGCCAGCGTCGCCTCGATCAGAATACGGCCCATGCGACCGGCGGCGCCGATAATACCTACTTTCATGGTGTCTCCTTGATTAAAAGCGGGACGGCGAACGCCAGAGGCCTCACGCCCCACCCGCCCCAAACGGGAACGGGCAAAAGCGCCAAGCCTCTGGCGTCCGGCATCAAGCGGCTTATTCTACCAGAAAGGGCGACAGGGTCACCGCGTAGAGATTGGCGTTTTCCTTGAGCATGTACTTGCGCCGCTTTCGGTCGAAGCGCTTGAAGCTTATGCCGCTATCGCGCCAGGCCAACACCTCCTTGAGCCGCTTGCGGGCATAGGCGCGGTCGAGCCACTCCATGGAAAAGCCGGCGGGCAACTGCGCCGCCACCTGCAACTGGGTCAACGCCGGCTCCAGCGCCTCTTCCTGATAGGTATAAAGCAGACTGTTAGCGTACTCATAGCGAACAATCGCCAGATCCTTTTCTTGCCTGAGCGCAGCCTCGAACGGCTGAATGGCATCCTTGCTGTCCGCCGCCAGCGTCAGCTTGCCCGCCGTTTTGCCCACCCGGCGCAGCACATTGGCTTCAAACGCCGCACTCAATGACAACGCCAACGGGTGATCCGGCGCCACCGCCAACATTTCCGTGGCCGCATTGATCACCATGGCGGCGTAATTGCGTTGCAAGGTGGCCGGCACGGACTCATCTTCTGCCAGCCGCGCCACCGCATAGCCAAACCCCAGCCGCATCATGCAGTAATCCGCCGTGAGCGCCTTGTCGCCAGGCAACACCACCATCTTCTCGCCGAACCAGGCCATGTCATTGATGGCCTCCTGCAACAGCTGCTGCTTCTGCTCATGAGTGGGCGCCAGATAGGTGGCATACACAATCTGCGCCACCACCGCCGGCACCCGGGCGTACCCTCCATAGCGATGCCCAAGATCCCGGGCCTGACGGAAATCGCCACGGAAGAAGGCCTGCCAGGCCTCCAGCACATTGCGGCTATGCTGCTCCCAGTCGTCATCCTGATAGCGCAGATCCCGATACAGATCCGGGAAGCGCTGATAGCGAGCTTGCAGGTAGTCGGCAGAGGGGTACGGCAAGCGCAAGCCACGCATAAACTGATCCCAGTTAGCGCGGATTTCTTCCACCGTGAAGGTATAAGGGGCCGGATCGAAAGGCGCAGGCTGCCAGTCGGCATTCAATACCGGCAGGTTCGGCACCAGCGGCGCCTTCTGGGAAAAGGTAGCGCGGACGCGCTCATGGGCCTGATCCACCGGTGCGCACACCGCAAAGACGGGTGCACAGCACAACAACGCCCCCAGCACACACGCCAGTCGCCGTGAATTCATAATTGCCTCTGATTATTGTTGTTTTTATGCACAATATCGCAAGGCTGTTCACAGCGGCAATGAACCTGATCAAATTCCATACTATTGACTGAGAGCCGCCATGCGCGGCACACAACCACAAAAAAGCCCGACATGAGAATCATGCCGGGCTTTTTCCTATCGGAGCAGAAACGCTTACTTGGTATCGAAGAACCGCTTAACACCCTCGAACCAGCTGCTCTTGCGCGGGTTGTGACGATTACCGCCACTTTCCAGGGACTCCTGGAATTTGCGCAACAACTCTTTCTGCTCGCCGGACAGCTTCACCGGCGTCTCGATGACCACCTTGCAAAGCAGGTCACCCGGTGCACCGCCACGAACCGGCGCCACACCCTTGCCACGCAGGCGGAAGACTTTTCCGCTCTGGGTTTCCGCCGGCACTTTCAGCTTCACCTTGCCGTTCAGGGTGGGCACATCCAGCTCACCACCGAGCGAGGCATCGACAAAACTGATCGGCACTTCGCAGAACAGGTTGTCACCATCGCGCTGGAAGATGTCGTGCTCACGCACGGCGACCTGCACATACAAGTCACCGGACGGCGCGCCGTGCATGCCGGCTTCACCTTCACCCGCCAGACGAATGCGGTCGCCGGTATCCACGCCCGCCGGAATTTTCACCGACAGGGTCTTGGTGTTCTGCACCCGGCCCTGGCCACCGCAGTTGCCACAGGGATCCTTGATGATCTTGCCTTCACCCTTACAGGTGGGACACGCCTGCTGCACGGTAAAGAAACCCTGCTGCATCCGTACCTGGCCGACGCCACCACAGGTGGTACACGTTACCGGCTGACTGCCTTCTTTCGCGCCAGAGCCATGACAGACATCACAGCTATCCCAGGTGGGGATACGGATTTTTTCATCGCAGCCGCGCACCGCCTGTTCCAGGGTCAGCTCCAGCGTATAGCGCAGGTCTGCACCACGGGCAGGGCCACGGCGTCCACCGCCACCACCACCGAAGATGTCGCCGAAAATATCGCCGAAGATGTCACCAAAGCCTCCGCCGCCGAAGCCGCCGCCAGCACCGGCGCCACCCTGACCGTTAACGCCGGCATGGCCGAACTGGTCATAGGCCGCGCGCTTCTGCTCATCGGCCAGCACTTCGTAGGCTTCTTTCGCTTCCTTGAATTTGGCCAAGGCCTCTTCGTCATCCGGGTTACGGTCCGGATGGTATTTCATCGCCAGGCGACGATAAGCCTTCTTCAAATCCTGCGCGCTGGCATCCTTTGCCGCACCCAGCACTTCGTAATAATCACGTTTAGACATAGATAAGCCTTTGGCTTAGCCAGACGCCGAACGCCGGAGGCCAAACGCACAACCTTGAAAGGCAACTGCGTTCAGCATCCGGCGTCGGGCGTCAGGCGTTACTTACTTCTTCTTGTCGTCGTCGACTTCTTCGAACTCGGCATCGACCACGTCATCGCCTGCCTGCTGCTGGCCGCCTTCGGCGCCGGCAGCACCTTCAGCCTGCTGGGCCTGTTCGGCGTACATCTTCTCGGCCAGCGGTGCGGACACTTCGGACAACGCCTTGATCTTGGCTTCGATGTCGTCCTTGTCGCTACCTTTGGCGGCTTCTTCCAACTCATCCACGGCCTTGGTGATGGACTCTTTCTCTTCGTCGGTAGCCTTGTCGCCGGCTTCCTCGAGAGTCTTGCGAGTCGCATGCACCAGGTGATCCGCCTGGTTGCGGGTTTGCACCAGCTCTTCGAACTTCTTGTCTTCGTCCGCGTGCGCTTCGGCATCCGCCACCATTTGATCGATCTCTTCATCGGACAGACCGGAAGAGGCCTTGATCTGGATGGTCTGCTCTTTGCCGGTGGCCTTGTCTTTCGCGCCCACGTGCAGAATACCGTTGGCGTCGATGTCGAAGGTCACTTCGATCTGCGGCATGCCGCGCGGTGCCGGCGGAATGTCTTCCAGGTTGAACTGACCCAGCGACTTGTTCTGCGCCGCCTGCTTACGCTCGCCCTGCAGCACATGTACCGTCACGGCAGTCTGGTTATCGTCCGCAGTGGAGAACACCTGCGACGCATTGGTCGGGATAGTGGTGTTCTTCTCGATCAGCGGCGTCATCACGCCGCCCATGGTTTCAATACCCAGGGTCAGCGGGGTCACGTCCAGCAACAGCACGTCGGTCACGTCACCGCTCAGTACCGCACCCTGAATCGCTGCACCCATGGCAACCGCTTCATCCGGGTTCACGTCCTTGCGCGGCTCTTTGCCGAAGAACTCGGTAACGCTCTTCTGCACCATCGGCATACGGGTCTGACCGCCCACCAGAATCACGTCGGTGATATCGGCCGTCTTTACGCCCGCATCAGCCAGTGCGGTTTTGCACGGCTCCAGTGAACGGCTCACCAGGTCACCCACCAGGGATTCCAGCTTGGCGCGGGTCACTTTCACCACCAGGTGCTTGGGACCGGTGCTGTCTGCAGTGATGTACGGCAGGTTCACTTCGGTCTGCTCGGCAGAGGACAGCTCAATCTTGGCTTTCTCGGCCGCTTCTTTCAGGCGCTGCATGGCCAGCGGATCACCGCCCAGATCGATGCCGGAGTCCGCCTTGAACTGATCCGCCAGGAAGTTGATCAGCGCCAGGTCAAAATCCTCACCACCCAGGAAGGTGTCGCCGTTGGTGGCCAGCACTTCAAACTGGTGCTCGCCATCCACTTCGGCGATTTCGATGATGGAAATATCGAAAGTACCGCCACCCAGGTCGTAGACCGCGATGGTGCGATCGCCGCCTTTCTTGTCCAGGCCATAGGCCAGGGCCGCCGCGGTGGGCTCGTTGATAATACGCTTCACGTCCAGACCGGCGATGCGACCGGCATCTTTGGTGGCCTGACGCTGGGAATCGTTGAAGTAAGCCGGCACGGTGATAACAGCCTCGGTGACAGATTCACCCAGGTAATCTTCCGCGGTCTTCTTCATTTTCTTCAGCACTTGCGCAGAGATCTGCGGCGGCGCCATCTGCTCGCCTTTCACTTCCACCCAGGCATCACCGTTGTCAGCCTTGGTGATCTTGTAGGGCACCATCTTGATGTCCTTCTGAACCACCTTGTCGTCGAAACGGCGGCCGATCAGACGCTTCACCGCGTACAGGGTGTTTTCCGGGTTGGTCACCGCCTGACGCTTGGCAGACTGACCGACCAGGGTTTCCTTGTCGTCGGTGTAGGCGATGATGGACGGCGTAGTGCGCGCGCCTTCTGCGTTTTCAATAACCTTGGTCTTGTCACCTTCCAGCACGGCCACACAGCTGTTGGTCGTACCCAGGTCGATACCGATAATCTTACCCATAGTCGTTCTATCTCCTTCACACCAGCCGGGACCCTGTCGGCGCCCCAGGCAGTTGAATTGTTAATTCGTCTGGCTCCTATATGGCGGTCATGCTCGCCGTTTCAAGGGGCCGAATCGCTTTTTCCCACACCCAATCAGGGGGCTTTACTGACCACCACTCGCGCCGGGCGAATCAGGCGGCCGTTGAGCTGATAGCCCTTCTCCAGCACCTCGATCACGGTATTGGGGTCCACATTGGGGACCGGCACCATGGTCATGGCCTCATGCAATTCCGGGTTGAACGGCTCGTCCGCAGGGCTGATCTGCTCCAGGTTGTAACGGGCAAACGCATCCAGCAGGGACTTGAGGGTCAGCTCGATGCCCTCACGGGCCCCTTTCAGCGCCTCGTCCTCGGCATCCAGCGCCGCCAGACCGCGCTCCAGGTTGTCCGCCACGCTCAACAGATCACCGGCGAACTTCTCCAGGGCGAATTTGCGGGCATGCTGCACATCCCGCTCGGCACGCTTGCGCACGTTCTGCACTTCCGCCTGGGCACGGATATCCGCCTCAGCCAGCGCCTTCTTAACCCTGGCCAGCTCGGCATCTGCCTCAGCCAGCTTCTCTTCAACGGTAGGTTCTGCCTGCTCGCTCTCGGCTTCAGCGGCGGCGGCAGCCTGTTGCTCTTCCACCGTTTCTACCTGCGGCTCGGCATTGTTCTGGTCTTTTTCCTGGTCACTCATTCATCACTCCACATCCCTATCCGGGCTTTTATCAGGAAAGCGGGCAAAGATATGGGAACTATTGGTGGGGATTCAAGGGGGAAGGGGCAGTTGACAGTGGATAGTGGTCAGTTGGCAG
>NZ_LWEZ01000866.1:0-289 GCF_001634945.1 Alcanivorax sp. HI0044 | reverse complement strand
CCGCCAGCGAACCCTTTACCCTTGGAGGAGCCAGTGACATCGATCATCTGACCTGCCTCAAACCCCTCAACAGTCACCGCGGAACCCGCCTCAAACTCACCAGCTTCAGCACGGAATTCCCAGACACCACGACCCGCCTCAACACCAGCTTTCGCGAAATGACCGGCTTGCGCCTTGGTCACGCGGCTGGCACGGCGCTCACCTACAGTTACCTGTACGGCCTGATAGCCATCTGATTCTTCGGTCTTGACCTGGGAAACCCGATTAGGGCTAACCTCAATCACAGTCA
>NZ_LWEZ01000865.1:0-486 GCF_001634945.1 Alcanivorax sp. HI0044 | reverse complement strand
AAGGGCTGGTGTTGCCGGTGGAACGTGAGATTACCCATGACGGCTTTACCAGCCAGTGGCGCACCAACAGCCTGGCGGCGGCCAGTGTGATCCATTGTGCCCGCGGCGATGCGGCATGCGGTGATAGCGGTCAGGCATTGCGGGTGCGCTTGGTGCAGCCGGTAACAGGGTTGCTCTCCAGTGAGCGGGCGCTGAAATACAGCTACCTGATTGTGGGGCTCACCTTTGCGGCGTTTTTCCTTTTTGAAGTGCTGCGCCGGTATCCGTTGCACGCCATGCAATACCTGTTGGTGGGCCTGGCGCTGGCCATGTTCTACCTTTTGCTGGTGGCACTCAGTGAGCATATCGACTTTTTGCTGGCCTACCTGGTGGCCGCGTTATCGTGCTGTGCATTGATAGGCATCTACCTGATGGCAGCCATGCGCTCGCTCAAAGCCGGCTGGACGTTTGCCTTGAGCTTGCTGCTGGTGCAGGGGTTGATCTACG
>NZ_LWEZ01000864.1:0-545 GCF_001634945.1 Alcanivorax sp. HI0044 | reverse complement strand
GCTGCGCCGAGGATAATGGCAAACAGGGGCGCGCCCATCAGCGCCAGCACCACCAGCAGAACAATCGCCGCAATGATCATGGCGTCGGCTCCTGCATTTTCGGCCGCTTGCCAATTAACCCCAGAGCAAACAGCACGACGTAGCGCAGTGCCATAACCGAGAAGCCCACCGGGATAATGGCTTGCAATAACCAGCTCGGCACACTGGCAAATGCCGGCGAAGCGTACTCATACTCTTCGAGTACGAAGTGCACGCTATACCAGGCCACCAACAAACAGATAAAGGCGGTGAACAGATCCACGAAGGTGGTCAGGAAGGGATGGTACTTTTCCGGTAACAGTGACGAGGCCACATCAATGCGGATGTGCTCGTCNTTACGTGAGGCAATCATCGCGCCCAGCAAGCCAATCCATAGCACCGCGTTCTGCAACAGCGGCTCGATCCATACCAGGCTGGTGCCAAAGAAATTGCGCAGCACAATCTGCGCCACCGCCAGCAGGATCATAAACAAAAGGACGGCCACGATAAGGCCGTCCTCGATATGG
>NZ_LWEZ01000863.1:0-434 GCF_001634945.1 Alcanivorax sp. HI0044 | reverse complement strand
GCAGTGCGCTGATGGCACCGGAATAGACCTTCCAAACCAGTTTTTTCAGGCGCTGGCTGTTATCAAGGGTGTGGAGCTTTTCCAGGAAGGCATTGAAGGTGGCTTGTTCACTTAGCCCCTGCCGGTCATCAATTTCGCTAGCGTAGGCCGCATTGAAGGCAATCCACAGGAAGATGAAACGGCTGTCTGGGTCGGATTCCTGCTCGGCCCTATCCAGCCAGCTCAGGGCACGGTGAACGCGCAGACTCAGGTCTTCAGGATAATCATCCCGTTCCTGTCGCTGGCGTGTTTTGAGTGTTTCGTAGCAGGTCCCCATATCCCTCCCCCTGAGCGCCAACACCGTAGAAGCGTCAGCTAGAATCCTTTCTAGACCTGAAGGCCGTTCGTTTTTTGCTGTGAACCTTATCACACTCAGCCGAAATCACCAGAACGGC
>NZ_LWEZ01000862.1:0-240 GCF_001634945.1 Alcanivorax sp. HI0044 | reverse complement strand
CTCACCACGGGGCTGGTGCAGCGCCAGCCGACACATGTTGGCGCCCTTCACAAAGCGCGTTTCGGGATGACTCCCCAGCGGCATCACGTCCACGAAAGGCTCATCGGCATAACGGGCCTCGAATGCGGCCTGGATCTCTTCCAGTGGCGGCGCCGACTCGGTGAGCTGGCCGTAGAGTGTGGCATGAATACCACGGATCATGGGGATAAGATGTGGAACAAATGTAGCGCTTACCGGGGC
>NZ_LWEZ01000861.1:0-687 GCF_001634945.1 Alcanivorax sp. HI0044 | reverse complement strand
GGCTTTCAGGTAATCGGACAAACAACGGGGATCAAACGCCTTGAACAGCCCGCGAGAAGAAAAATAGCTGACCACCGAGTCCCAATCAGGCCAGTAGTCCAGCCGCCCACGGCTTTTCCCTGCCGGGGTCACCTTATCAATTTGTCTCGTCAGTTTTGCTGCGTGCATCAACGCCCCATGCAAACCATTCATCATGGGAGGGTCGAGCATTATCAGACAGGAAAACCACTCCGGATGGCGCTGCGCCACCAGGTACATCAATACCGACCCCAGCGAATGCCCGGCCCCCACAATGGGTTTGGGCAACGGCGCCAGCTGCGCCTCCAGTTCCAGGCTGAGGCTATGCCAGCCATTATCCACCGGGAAGGCAGGGTCATGGCCCGCTCTGTCCAGTACCACCAACTGGTACTCATCGGACAACGGCGCAAGAAAAGTATCGTAACTGTGGCCGGGTATGCCATTGGCGTGAGCGAAGGCAAGCACCTGACGTTGCCCTGATTGTTCAGGCATGAACTCTCCCTGGGGCCAATATCCGACCCAAACAAAAGGCACATCATAGCGGCACTCACAGCTGCCATGCCATGGCCGATAGCGCCATACGTCACGGTAGAGACGTATGCGACTGGTGCTTTTCAGGTAGTGTACAATGCCGGCACAAAGGAGGCGCTATGACCCTGATTTCATTCA
>NZ_LWEZ01000860.1:0-463 GCF_001634945.1 Alcanivorax sp. HI0044 | reverse complement strand
TCAACACGCAAGACTATCTACAGTAAAGAGCTGCAGGTCGGTGTGTACCGGTATATCGACTTCAAGGAATTACTGGAAACCGAAGCCGGGGTCACCACCAACGAGCCGGTTCAGCAATGTGTCAAACTGGCGATCGAAGCCGCAGTGGCACACCTTATCGTCAAGGGGGTTATGGACGGCAACTGGCAGCTTGAGAATCCCGCTGATATGGATTCCGAGGTGATTAAGCAGTACGGCCTGGCCTTGAGGGGCGAGACATTAGAAACCTCTGGCCGGCGTGATCGCTAATAAAACACCGCCGGTTAGCCGGGGCGGATTGCTGCAGTCTTGCCAATCTGTTGCTGGGAACGATGAGTTGGTGACTAAAGCGAGCCAGGCGTAAAGATGCGCGTGGTATTGGCCATTAGCGTGTCACCCCGACGGATGGTGGCGGTGGCCGTAACGGTATCTGTTGGCATGATGT
>NZ_LWEZ01000859.1:0-570 GCF_001634945.1 Alcanivorax sp. HI0044 | reverse complement strand
AACCTGGGGGATTGATTTCCCGGATTATTTTGCGGATGCCCTGTCTGAATGGGTGGCATTTGAGGCGCAGGGATTAGTGGCCATGGAAAAGGATCGGCTGCATATCACCGACAGCGGTCGCCTGGTTAGCCGGGCTCTGGTGATGCCCTTTGACCGCTACACCCGGAAACAGCAGCAAACCCGGTTTAGCCGGATTATTTGACCTTTATTCTACTATTTTCACTCTATACTCTAAGAGTGACGCTTTACGCAGCGATCAACCGGAGTCTGACCGTGTCTCATCATGTTTCCTGCAACGACTGCAGCCTCAGCCCCATTTGCCTGCCCCTGGCAGTGGCCCCGGCACAACTGGACCAGCTGGACCGTATTATCCACCGAGGCCGCCCACTGAAACGCGGCGAGCACCTGTTTCGCGCCACCGACGGATTTGATTCTGTATATGCCGTGCGCTCTGGCGCCCTGAAAACCTATGTGGTCAGCGATGACGGAGAGGAACAGGTCACCGGGTTTTACCTGCCCGGCGAGGTACTGGGCATGGATGGCATCAGTACCGCGCACCATGTTTCCAAT
>NZ_LWEZ01000858.1:0-392 GCF_001634945.1 Alcanivorax sp. HI0044 | reverse complement strand
TGGGCGTGTTCCTGGGCATGGTGGGCATGTCTGCGCTGTTCAACGTTATCGGGTCCGAGACCAACGCCATGTTTGGCATGCCGTGGTACTGGCACCTGAGCGTGGGCGGTTTCGCCTTCGGCATGATTTTCATGGCTACCGATCCTGTGTCTGCGTCCATGACCAACACCGGTAAATACATCTTCGGTGCCCTGATTGGTGTGATGACCGTCCTGATCCGGGTCATCAACCCGGCCTTCCCGGAAGGCATCATGCTGGCAATTCTGTTCGGTAACCTGTGTGCGCCGCTGATTGACTACTTTGTCACTCAGTCAAACATTCGCCGTCGTCTGCGTCGTACCGGGGGAGAAGTGTAATGGCTGGAAAAAATGAAAGCGTCAGCAAGACCCTGC
>NZ_LWEZ01000857.1:0-381 GCF_001634945.1 Alcanivorax sp. HI0044 | reverse complement strand
CCGATCAGGTGATGAACTGGGTAGGCAACGTCAATACGCCGCAAGCCGCCAGCGATCTTCTGGGGCAGGGCGGTATCCCCAATGTTGGCATGGTCAGCGGAGGGGAAATCACCCACATCAACCTGGAGCATGTGTGGGTGGAGGCCTGGATCGACTATCACCCCAGCCGTGGTGCCAAGCATAGCGTGGGCGATAGCTGGGTGCCCATGGATGCCAGCTTCAAGCAATACGAGTACACCGAGGGCATGGCCCTGGAAGAGCAGGTGCCCTTCGATGCTCAAGGTCTGGCCCAGACCATTGAGCAGGAAAGCACCATCAATGAAGAAGAGGGCTGGGTGCAGGGCGTGCCCCAGCAGGCTATGGAAGATGCCTTTGCCGATT